>NZ_JASCAJ010000026.1:0-130802 GCF_029967895.1 Acinetobacter sp. V89_7 | reverse complement strand
GTCTGGTATTTTTGTACAGATCGGATTGTTGCCGAACACCGACTTCTTAAAAGGCACAGTGGATTTAAATGTACGCGATGAGATCATTATTGATGAGCGTAACGAAACCAATGTGAAGGGTGTATTTGCTGCGGGTGACTGTACCACGGTACCGTACAAGCAGATCATTATTGCAACAGGTGAAGGGGCCAAAGCCGCATTGTCTGCCTTTGATTATATTATTCGCAATGGTTAATCAACAATGATTCAAGGCATCCAGACGTAGAAGGTGCCTGAAACAAATTTTGAGTTTATAGGAACTGAATAGGCTAACGATTCAGTTCCTTTTTTTATTTGTCCTTTATCTCATAGGGTTAGCTCAGATTATATCGTTCTAAATTCACTTCAATATGTTCTGGTTTTGCGCTTGTCGTGTCGTAATTGAATCAATACCATCATTTTAAGTATCAAGCAAAGAAAGAGGGAAATATGTTAAATGCCAGTACACGACAACCTGTTTTTTTTATTTCTCACGGTGGTGGGCCATGGCCATGGATGCCTGAAGTTTTTGCAACAACCTATGCAAAACTGGCACAATCACTTTCTGGCTTACTCAAAACGTTGCCTCAAAGACCACAGGCAATTTTGATGGTTTCTGCACACTGGGAAGAGCAGGTCTTTACTGTCCAAACAGCGACTCAACCTGAAATGATTTATGACTATGGTGGCTTTCCTGCCCATACGTATCAGATTCATTATCCGTCTGCCGGATCTCCCGAGCTTGCCCATCAAGTGACGCAATTGCTTGAACAAAACGCTATTGCAGTAAAGACAGATGAGAGACGTGGATACGATCATGGTATGTTTTCTCCGATGCAGGTGATTAACCCTGCGGCAGATATTCCTGTGGTTCAGTTATCACTCAAAAAAGGCTTGAATCCGCAGGAGCATCTCGGTTTAGGTCGGGCCTTGGCGCCCTTACGTGATCAAAATATTCTGATTGTTGGGAGTGGGTTAAGCTATCACAACCTAAGAATGTTTAATGCTCAAGCCACTGAACCTTCAAAAATGTTTGATCAGTGGTTGTATGAAAGCGTAGTGGAATGTCAGGGAGACGAACGTCAGCAGCGACTGATCGATTGGCAGCAGGCACCCGCTGCGCGTATTGCACATCCACGGGAGGAGCATTTATTGCCGTTAATGGTGGCTGTGGGGGCGGCAGAAAACGAAAACGGTGCTCGTAATTATCATGAATCTACTTTTATGGGTGGATTATCAGTATCGAGTTTTGTTTTTGGTAGCACTTTGGGCAATACATAAGGCATAAAAAAACCGAGGATGTGACCTCGGTTTTTTATGCGATTCAGAATTACTTTTCAACAAAGGCACGTTCAATCACGTAGTCGCCTAAAACACCCATACGTGGCGATTCTTTTAGGCCAGCTTTGTCGAGTAATGCAGCCACATCAGTTAGGAAGTGTGGACTACCGCAAAGCATTGCACGGTCTGTTTCTGGGTTAAATGGGGGTAAGCCAATTTTTTCAAAAATAGCGCCTGTTTCGATTGCAGTCGTTACACGGCCTTCATTTTCAAATGGCTCACGAGTAACGGTTGGGTAGTAAATCAATTTATTTTTGATATCGAGCTCTTCAAACCATTCATTGTTTGGCAGTTCGTTCAAAATTAAGTCTTGATAAGCCAGTTCACTGATCCAGCGTGTACCATGAACCAAAATCACTTTTTCAAACTTTTCGTAAGTTTCTGGATCACGAATCAATGATAAAAATGGTGCCAAACCTGTACCAGACGACAACAGATACAAGTTTTTACCCGGATTTAAATCGTCATGAACCAAAGTACCTGTTGGTTTTCTAGAAATCAGAATTTCGTCACCAACCTGTACTTTTTGCAAGATCGAAGTAAGTGGGCCGTCTTGTACTTTAATTGAAAAGAACTCAAGTTCTTCTTCATAATTGGCGCTGGCAATTGAGTAGGCACGCATTAATGGTTTGCCATTGACCTCAAGCCCGATCATTACGAACTGACCATTTTTAAAACGTAAGGCAACATCGCGCGTGGTTTTAAAACTAAACAGAGTGTCATTCCAGTGGTGAACATGGGTAATGCGTTCAACGTTAAAAGCAGCCATTAAAGGTCTCAATTACGATCAAAAGAAAACAGTATGCTATTCTAATCTAAAATCATTCTCGATAAACTGAATATATTTAATTGTGTTTATAAGAAAAAGTGATGATGATGTCGTTAACACTCCCGATCATAGGTACCATGCATTCGCCTTATATGGAAAAATTTGGTATTCCGCGGCAGCCGAATCTGGTTGAGGTCGAATCCTGTATAGAACTTCATGCGCCTTATGATGATGAGCTGGCATTTGAAGGAATCGAGTCATTTAGTCATTTATGGCTGTTGTGGCAATTTCACGACAACAAACACTCAAATGAGCCAGAGAAGTTTCGGGCACAGGTGCGTCCTCCTCGATTGGGCGGTAACAAGAAAATAGGCGTATTTGCGACCCGCAGCATGTATCGTCCATCACCAGTTGGTTTATCCGTCGTGAAATTTAAAGCACTTAAACGACAAGGTAAAACGCTTCGGCTGTATGTCACGGGGAGTGACCTGTTGCATGGCACCCCGATTATTGATATCAAGCCTTACATTCAGTATTCCGATGCCATTTTGGATGCCACCAGTGGCTATGCACAAGATCAACCTCCGCGAAAAATCGTGATTTGGCGAGACAATGCACAACAACAAAAACAGCAACTCACAGCGCTGCAATTGATGAATGAGCAATATGCAGCCGAACTGGAACAAGTATTATCACTTGATCCGCGTCCAGCATATCAAGATGATCCTTCACGTACATATAAAATGAAATTTGCCGGACTTGATGTGAGCTTTACAGTGAATGAATCGACGATTGAAATTATCGGACTGGATTCTTTAAATTGAGAACTTTAAGGACTGCTTGCATTCACGTTTGTGGGCATACATGGCCAGATCGGCATCTTTGCATGCCATGACCAGTCCCTTGGCAGGATGACGGATTGCATAGCCAACCGCGGCACTGATTTTGGCATCTAAAAAATGTTGAAGTAACCGACGTTGAAGCTGTTCCAAATCTTGAAGGTCAAGATTGAGCGTTAAGATGCCAAATTCATCGCCACCAAGACGTGCGACAAGATCCTGTTTGCGTAACGTACGCTTTAAAACCTGAGCAGCGTGTTGAATGTATTGATCACCACAATCATGGCCCTCAAGATCATTTATTTTTTTGAGATCATTGAGATCAATCATGAATACAGCTGCTGTATGGCCATATAAACGGCAGCGTTCTTCTTCAGCAGCAATAAACTTCTCCCAGCCACGACGATTATAAACATGGGTCATACTGTCCATAATCGCTTCGGTTTGCAGACGTTCATGCTGGCGAATATGTTCATTTTCACGAATTTCACGCTGTAAGATATGACTCAGTAGGTTGCCGAACAATTCAACCAGCCCACCATCTTCAATAATTTTGTCGGATTTAGGCTGTGGGTCAATCGCACATAAGGTACCAAAAAGGCTACCATCTTCGTTGACTAAAGGTTGCCCAATATAAGCTTTAATGTTGACTTGCTGTGCAATCGGGGCTGACGCATAAAGCGGAATTTCTTCCGAGCGCGGCGCGATGCGTGGCGCTTTTCCCAACACCATGTGGGAGCAAAACGAATCTGCCCAGTTAAAAACCCGACCGGGTTTTACATCATAGCCGTGATCTTCAGATTGCAATACAATCCAGTCATTACCTTCAACGCGAGTGATCATCCAGAGATCAAAACCAAACTTTTGATGCAAATAATGCAAAACTGCTTGTCCGGCTTCCTGAAAGTTTTTAAATGCGCTAAACGCCATCTAGTCACCCGTACTTTTAAATGATATTTTTTTAATGCCTTAAGTAAGACTTTAAAGCAATTTTTACTCTATGCCTATCCTCTATACAAATGATCAACCAAATCGCGTGAGTTTTTGGATTATTCGCGTGTTGAACAGTCAACTCTGATATATTAAAAGTAGCGCTAGAGGGAAAATAATGACTTATAACTTTGAAATTGATACGGTTTGGTGCCTAGAAGAATTATTAAAAGCACACCGAATCAGTGAGCGAGACAAGTTGCTGGTACAAACAACCCAGCGCAATAAACAACAGATGAAATGGCATCCGTTGCAGTGGATTGCTCACTTTGGTTTAAAAGATCAACAACATCCTACGCAGAACATAGACTTACTGTGTCTAAGTCGCTGGTTGGCAGAAAAATCAGGATTGGCATTTTATTTAATTGATCCACTCAAAGCAGATGTAAATGCACTGACTGCGGTCATGTCGCAAGAGTTTGCCGAGCGTAATCAAATTTTAGCGGTTGAAGTACATGCTGATCGCGTAGTGATCGGAACCGATCAGCCTTTTCAAACCGACTGGCTTGCAAATTTAGAGCGCAGTCTGGCACCCAAGAAAATAGAGCGTGTGATCATTTCACCCGATCAGTTACAACGTTATTTACCCGAATATTATCAGGTGAGCCGAGCGGTTCATTCCTCAAAAAACAGTAAGAGTTATGAGCGTGAGAACAAGGGCGTTGAGGCGTTGCTTCAAATTGGTGATACGCAAAATCCAGATGCCAACGATCAGCACATCGTCAAACTGGTCGACTGGATTTTACAGTTTGCATTTGAACAAGGTGCCAGTGATATTCATTTAGAGCCAAGAAAAGAAAAAGGCAATGTACGCTTTCGAATCGATGGCGTACTCCACACGATTTATCATATGCCTGCAAATACGCTTTCAGCAGTGATTGCTCGGATTAAGATTCTGGGTCGCTTAAACGTGGCTGAAAAACGTAAACCCCAAGATGGACGTTTGAAAACCCGAACACCCAAAGGGCAGGAAACCGAACTGCGTCTTTCAACCATGCCAACAGCATTTGGTGAAAAACTGGTGATGCGAATTTTTGATCCAGATGTACTGGTTCGAAGTTTTGAAAAACTGGGTTTTCCCGATCAGCTTCTCAGCGAATGGCAAGCCTTGAGTCAAAATACACACGGTATTATCTTGGTGACAGGGCCGACTGGTTCGGGTAAAACCACAACGCTTTATTCATCGCTTAAAAAGCTGGCAACCGAACAGGTCAATGTATGTACCATTGAAGATCCTATTGAGATGCTGGAATCGAGTTTTAACCAGATGCAGGTGAATCATGCCATCGACTTAGACTTTGCCGAAGGTGTACGGGCACTGATGCGTCAAGATCCAGACATTATTATGGTGGGAGAAATTCGCGATCAGGATACCGCCAATATGGCAATACAGGCGGCACTGACTGGACATCTGGTACTGTCGACCTTACATACTAACGATGCGCCTTCTAGCCTGACTCGACTACACGATTTGGGTGTACAGCCTTTTTTGACTGCGGCTACGCTGCTGGGCGTGCTGGCACAGCGTTTGGTTCGACAGCTGTGTCCGCATTGTAAAGTGTCCACCTCGGTGAACTTGCAGCAATGGCAATATCTTACGGAAGGCTACGAGATTGATACGCCCGTTGAAATATTTCAACCCGTTGGCTGCGAGCATTGTCGCCAAACGGGATATAAAGGTCGTATCGGGATCTATGAGTTGATGCCGATTGATCTGACGCTCAAGCAGTGGTTGAGTCATACAGATGATCTGGGCGAATTAAAGGCACAGCTCAAACAGCAAGGATTTGAGCCACTTCGAATTGCGGGTGCGAAAAAAGTATTGCAAGGCGTGACCAGTCTTGAAGAAGTATTACGTGTGGTTCCGCTCAGCTAAATATTGCAAATGATGCATCTTAAGATTCGCCTCATGTAATTTTGATTTACTACCATTATCAAATGAGCAGATCAGAGAGATGAAAATGAAACGTTTTGCCACATTAGTTTTAGTTTCAGGCCTATCCATTGCAGGCTTTAGTTATGCACAGCCCGTCAACCAGAATGCTCTGGCACCAACGACCATCGTTAGTGTAAAAGATGCTCTGAACTACAAAGATAACACGCCGGTTAAACTACAAGGGCAGGTGGTGAAGTCACTGGGCGATGAAAAATATCAATTTCGCGACAGAACGGGTTATATCACCGTCGATATCGACGATGAACTTTGGCAAGGGCGCCCGGTTTCACCAACAACACAACTCACATTGATAGGTGAAGTCGATATTGATTACAAGCCTACCAAGCGTGTTGAAATTGATGTCGATCAAATACAATTCTAAACTATTGTGTGCACAATCAATCTTGTAGCGTATAAACCGTATATCCTTTGTGGGATATACGGTTTTTTATTGTTTTGATGATTCCCCACGGTTTTTAGAGCACGATTAAAATGAGAATTTTGATTGCAGAAGATGATGTATCGCAAGCAGAAAGTATAAAGTCATGGTTAGAACTCGATGGCTATACAGTAGATTGGGTTGAACGTGGCGATTATGCGATCGCTGCGATTGAACAGCATGAATACGATTGCATTTTATTAGATCGTGGCCTGCCCAAAGCAACAGGTGATCAGGTCTTAAATACTCTTCGTAAGCATCAATCTCAAACGCCGGTCATTCTGATTACCGCACGTGACAGTATTCAAGATCGTGTCGATGGCTTGGATTTGGGGGCAAACGATTACTTGGTGAAGCCGTTTAGTCTAGAAGAATTGTCTGCCCGCATTCGTAGTCATTTGCGTGCCAGTCAAAAACAATTAACAGATACCTTATGCTGGAAAGAGATTGAGCTGAATACACAGGCCAAATGGGTGAAAATTTCAGGGCATTTGATTGATTTAACTGCAAAAGAATTTAAGGTGCTGCATCGTATGATGCAAAATCCTGAGCGAGTGGTGACGCGCGAACAACTTGAAAATACCCTATATGCGTGGGGCGATGAGATTGAAAGTAATGCCATTGAAGTATTTATTTACCAGCTACGAAAAAAAATCGGATCGGGATATATCAAAACCATTCGCGGTTTAGGATATCGAATGAGTGAATAAATCCATGCCAAAATCATCGTCACTGCAAACTCGCCTGATACGTGGCACACTGATCAGCAGTATCATTGCGGGGCTAATTGCTTTCGTGTTGCTGATCGCCATTACGGTAGTACACACCATGACTATTCAAGATGAAATCATGGATGAAGTATCTGATCTGCTTCTGGCTTCAGATCTGAATATTCCCTCAGCAAGAGATCTAAACGAGCTCACCGAAGAATTTGATTTGCAATACAGTCTTTATTGGAAAGGCCGGGAATTGGTGCATTCCGATCAGCATGAAGATATTCAACCAATCAACCTTTATGCTTCTGATTTTGATTATTTTTTTTATAAGGGTCAGCTCTGGCGTAGTTTACATGCGAGCAAGTCAGAAGCAGAGCTAAATGTGGTGGTGATTCAGCCATTAAGCGCACGCTTTTCAGAAATTTTTCAAAGTATATTTTGGTATGCCTTAGGGCTGGTGATCTTATGGATAATTCAATGGATCTTACTGAAATGGACCATTAAAAAACAGTTATCGAGTTTAAGTGATCTGTCACGTTCAATTGCACAGCGTTCGACAGAAAACCTCGAACCGATTCAGCAAGAGCCGCACAGCATTACCGAATTACAGCCTGTTATAGGTTCGCTCAACTCGTTATTGATTCGTCTTGAGCGTGCACTGAGTGCTGAACAGCGCTTTACCGCAGATGCTTCACATGAGCTGCGCTCGCCTCTATCGGCGATACAAATGCGTGTACAGGTGATGCAGCGTAAATTTGCAGATATGAATGAGTTGAATGAGGATTTAAAGATCATCCAACATGATGTTCAGCGCAGCACGCGCATTTTGGAAAATCTCCTGTTACTTGCTCGCCTAGATCCATCACAAGCAGAAGAATTACCTAAAACTCAGCTTGATATGACCGTGTTGATGGAGGATGTGTATACACAACTTGAGAATTTTGCTCAAGCGAAAGCGATTCGATATACCGTGCATCAGTATGCAAAACGTACTCATGTTTACGGCAACTATGAGCTCATTTATACCTGTGTGCGTAATGTATTGGATAATGCAATTCGCTATACGCCAGTCGGTGGGCAGATTGATGTTGAATTGCTCAATGAGCAGGATCATTTGATCATCAAAATACAAGATGAGGGCAATACACTTGATGCGGCCTTACTGACACAATTGGGTCAGCGATTTTTTCGGGCACTCGGCACAAAGCAACCCGGTACAGGTTTAGGTCTATCAATTACCAAAAAAATTATAGAACTTCATCAGGGACGGGTGGATTTTTCACTCTCAGCTCAAAGTGGATTGATTGTGAAATTGATTTTACCCAATGCATCATAAGAAAAAACCGTATGAATATTTGCATACGGTTTAATTTATTCTCACCACGATTGTTATTATTTTTTAACTCAAACTCTCGGTTTATTTAGTTAAGATTAAACGATTATTACGTGTCAGACGCAGGCGATATTCTTCTCCGGCATGCATAATTCGAATTTCGCGACCCAGGGCGAACAGATTGTTTGAATGTAGCATAGGTAATGATTGGGCTTCATTGTTACGTGTAAACAGGTTAAAAGGTGCGTTCATTGTTGTTGCTCCGTGGTATGTTTATTTAACGATTTAAATGATAATCATTATCGAATAGGCCTGTCAATTAAAATTTTAGCATTTTATAAAAAATAAAATTTCCTTACACTTCACGTAATAAATTGATCTCGAGAGAACTATGTTTAAACCCGTCGTAGACGTTGCTATTGGAATCTTGCTGCACAAAAATAAAGTATTGGTTGGGTGGCGACAAGCCAGTCAGCATCAGGGAAATAAATATGAATTTCCAGGCGGTAAAGTCGAGACACATGAACAGCCTGTCGATGCTTGTCGCAGAGAGATTTTTGAAGAAGTTGGGGTCGGATTATCAGACTGGCATTGCTTTGATGTGATTCGACACGAGTATGATGATGTCGTGGTGGTCTTGCATTTATTTTCTGCTTATGTACCAGATACATTGCTAGATTTGATCCAGCAGCCATGGTCATGGTATCACCGTGAAGAATTGCAGCAATTAAATTTTCCCGCTGCAAATCACTCAATCTTAGCGCGTCTGTCGTGGCCCAATATCATCAAGATTTCAAGTACTGAAATTGTGCCCAAAAAAGAGGAGCTAATTTACTGGCGCCCAGAACAGACTAATTCAAGTGAGGGTGTTTCACTTCAGTTCGAGTTAGATTCACATCACTATGCGTCGTACATCGTCAATCTAGAGCATTATTTACAACTTGATCCAGAGCAACAAAATAAGATTGGAAGCATTCATTTAAAACAATCTCAACTGATGCAGCTCAGTAAAGGCGATTTGATTTGTGGGCGACGTTATATCGCTGCCTGTCATGATCTGGTGTCGATTCAGCAGGCACACAAAATTGGTTGTGATGCGATTTTGATCAGCCCGGTACAAGCCACCCAAACTCATCCAGATCAAGCCCCACTAGGCTGGGAGCGCTTTGAGCATCTGGCACAGCGCAGTCATCTGCCGGTTTTTGCTTTAGGTGGTATGCACCGTTCTATGCTCGATCTGGCGAAGAAGCACGGCGCATATGGTATTGCGGGCATTCGAAATATTTAAAATATAAAGCGAACAAACCACTACTGAAGTCTAAAGAGACTTCAGTGCTTGTTGGGCTTGTGCGATGGATTTACTGTTATTTTGCTTCTGTGCTGCATTGAGAATATTCAGCCACAACTGTTTTTTCATGGCATTGGTTTGCGCAAAACTGAGTCCGCGTCTTGCCAGAGATTCACTTGAGGCATAGCGACCTTTCTGATTGGCCACCATTGCCAAAAATAAAAAGGTTTCTGGTGCCTGAGGCGCAAGGCGCTGTGCTTGAAGTGCGTAGCGCTCTGCGTCGTCCCATTGCATTTGGCTATAAGCTTGCTGGGTTTTTTGCATCAAGCTGCGAAAGGCGGGAAGCTGTTTGCCATCATTAAATTGCTGTGTCGCTTTTTGAGGAGGAACCACCACGCGCATCTTTTGTCGCTTGATTTGTTCTTCTTCATAAGGGGTAATTTTCACCCCAGACGGTGTCACAATCGATTTATCTTTATGTTCATTTTGAGCAGCAGGGGAAGGTGCTTTGCTCTTGGATTGATCTGTGCCGGAGAGAGTTGAACACCCCACCAGCAAGACGGTTCCAGAAATAAAAAGACTCTGTTTTAGCATTGTTACTCTCATCATGAATTAATAGCCGTAGCTACCACTAGATATAACTTTATTTCGCGATAGATCTTCTTGCATCTGATTTTCACTGTCATTGATGTATTGATCCATGTTATCGCCATTATTTTGGCTTGGATCTTCATCGGACATAGGTGCGCTTACTGGTGCAGATTGATAATACGGATAAGCACATGAGGTTGCTTGGTGCGGCACAGTAGAGCGCAACATTGGAATATACATTGCACCGCCACAGCCTTGAGCAGACAAATTACCAGATGCAACATCAATCCATTGCCACTGCACATCATCGGTCTGTTTTAGATTCACCGGTTGCTGGCGAAGCTGACGCATAACGTTGGTCCATACAGGTAGGGCACCCGATGAGCCTGTTAAGCCTGTCACTTTGTTATTGTCTAAGCCAAGCCAGACCACAGCCACGTAATTTCCAGAATAACCAGCAAACCATGAATCGCGTGTATCGTTGGTTGTACCTGATTTTCCAGCCAGTTTAAGTGAGCTTGGAAGCGAGTTATATGCAGAGCGACCCGTACCCGAAGCCATGACCTGTTGTAAGCCATAATTGAGTACATAAGCCGATGAAGGCTCAATGGTTTGTTCAACATTTAAACCAAAACGCTCTAAAACCTTACCGTTGGCATCGACCACAGAACGAATAGCGCGGGTTGGATACTTAAAGCCACCTGTTGCAAAGTTACTGTAAATACTGAGCATTTCCATCGGTGACATATTCACTGCGCCCAAGAATACAGATGGATAAGATGGTATTTCAGAGGTCACACCAAATTTTTTCAATTTATTGGTAAATGCTGAAACACCAAATTCTTGTCCTAAACGCACTGCCGATAAGTTGTAAGAGTTGGCAAGGGCTTGTGCCATAGTGACTTCGCCGTGCTCACCGCCACTATAGTTTTTCGGTGTCCAGCTTTGGTCACTGCCAGTAGGAACATTGACTGCTCTGTCTTGAATACGACTTGCCCAATTATAACGACCAGATTCAATTGCATTGAGGTAAATGACAGGTTTAAGTAATGAACCTACCTGACGCTTGGCATCGACAGCACGGTTGAAGCCTGTAAAGTCTTGTGTCGAGCCAACGGCAGCAACTAATTCCCCATTTTCAGGGTGAGAGACCAATACAGCACCTTGCAAATCACGTAAGCGCGATGGATTACCCTTGGCAAGCTGACCGACAGAGGCTTTGAAAGCGTCTTGAATACGTGTTTGTGCAATTGGATCAAGCGTTGTAAAAATACGCAAACCTTGATTGGTCAAATCGGTTTCTTGATATTCAGAACGCAATTGACGACGCACAATATCGAGAAAATCTGGAAACTTTGCTGTGCCTACGCTTGGTTTAGACAATACACCAAGTGGGCGTGCAGTTTCTTGCTCATATTCTGCTTGGCTCAAATAGCCCATGACCAGCATATTGTTCAGTACAGTATTACGACGTTTTAAAGCACCTTCTGGATTGCGCCAAGGATTATACAAAGACGGGCCTTGCACCAGTCCGACCAGATAGGCTTGCTGCGCGACATTAAGTTCACGTAAAGGCAAACCGAAATAAAACTGCGAAGCCAGTCCGTAACCATTAATCGAGTAGTTGCCGTTTTGACCCAGATTGACTTCATTTAAATAAGCTTCAAGGATTTCATCTTTATTGTAATGAAACTCAAGTAATAAAGACATTAATGCTTCATTCACCTTACGTTTTAAGGTTCGTTCCGGGCTTAAATAAAAGTTTTTAACCAACTGTTGGGTCAGTGTAGAGCCACCCTGACGCTTACCGCCCGTCACATTACTGACCAGTGCACGTGCAGTTCCGCGAATTGAAAGTCCATGATGATGATAGAAGTTACGGTCTTCCGTGGCAATCAGTGCCTCAATAAGCGTTTTTGGCACTTTATTGAGTTTAATCAGAACGCGGTCTTCGTTATGCTGTGGATATATCCCACCAATCAACATCGGTTCTAAGCGCGCAATACCCGTACTAGATGGCTTGGTTGCCCGCACGTCAGTCACCTGATCGGCACTAAAAGTCACTTCAAGTACTTGTTCTGGTTCACTGCTATCACCAAAATCAAAGCCACGAGTATGCACATACATGCTATTACCCTGATTGACGTAGCTTCCAGGTTTGGTGTAGCTGTCTGAACTCTTGTAACCGAGCATATTCAGCTCTTGGGTAAAGTTGGCTTGTGAAATAGAAGCATTGGTATAAATTTCGAGTGGCCGTGCAAATACCTTGGCGGGAATATCCCAGCGTTGGCCTTCAAATTTGTTTCGTATAACCGTGTCTAGGCGAATCACATAAATACTAAATGCAATAAAACCGCCAATCACAAGAACGGAAAAAATAAGCGCAAAAAAACCTATGCCGCGTTCAAACTTCATAAATCTGTCATAAAAAATTCAATCTAGTTTGCCAATCATGCGATAGCTATACAGGCATTGCAATGATAAAACTGTGAACAGATAGAAAAAGTCTAAATTCATGAAAATCTGATTGATATTTCTTTTGTTTTGCAGAATTAAAAAGCAAAATAAAAGTTGTTAACACAATTTATGAATAAAATATGAAGCCATAACATCTCTGTGCTCATTCAGTTTTGTACTGAAATGATGAGCTTAAGAGAGTGGGGTGGCCATCTTGAACAGCATTTTCATAAAGTTATGCTATATTAATTTGTCAAATCACATGCTGAATGTTGATGAATAGCGGGTGAGATCATAAGGTGATACGTTGTAACGCGATTAGATCTGCGATCACCAAATTTTTGGCTCAGCTCAATTTAACCGATAGGCATATATAAGGCATCCAATGCAATCTGCTAATCTTTCGTCCGCCAAATCTTTTCGAAACATAGGTTTGATTGGCCGCCCCGATAAAATATCTGTAGTTGAAACTCTTTGTTTGATTTATGATCATTTAAGAGGTTTAGGTCTGCATGTGATCTTTGATCAACAAACCGCAGAACTTGTCCCTTACAACAATGTCCAAACTGCTAGTCGCTCGTTATTGGGTGAGGTGGTGGACTTGGTGATTGTGGTGGGTGGCGATGGTTCACTCCTGCATGCTGCACGAGCACTGGTGCGTCATCATACGCCAGTCATTGGCATTAACCGCGGGCGGTTAGGGTTTTTAACGGATATCCGCCCTGCGGATGTTTTGTTTAAGCTTGATCAGGTATTGCAAGGTCATTTTCAGCTTGATCGCCGTTTCTTGCTCGAAATTGAAGTGCGAACCAAAGGGGAAACCCATTATGATGCCATCGCACTCAATGACATCGTGCTGCACTCAGGAAAATCAGTGCACATGATCGATTTTGATCTGCAAATTGACGGTCAATTTGTATATCGTCAACATAGTGATGGTTTAATTGTTTCGACACCAACCGGTTCGACAGCCTATGCACTGTCAGGTGGTGGTCCTATTTTACATCCAAGCATGGATGCGATTGCGCTCGTTCCAATGCATCCACATACGTTGTCTTCTCGCCCGATTGTGGTAGGTGGACAAAGTGAAATCAAACTGACCATTCGTGAAAATCGTGTTTTACCGATGGTAAGTGCAGATGGTCAACATAGTGTGTCACTCAATGTGGGAGACTGTGTACATATCCGTAAACATCCGTTTAAACTAAACCTGTTGCATCCACCTGGTTATGATTTTTATATGGCGTGTCGTACCAAGCTGGGATGGAATCAAGATTTTGACTTAATCAAAGAGCAGGATGACTCATGAATATTGAACAAATGCTTAACGTATTAGATCCAGAGATCGTTCAGCGCTTAAAAACAGCAGTAGAGATTGGCAAATGGCCCAATGGCATCGCGCTTACAGCTGAACAAAGACAAATCTGCATGCAGGCCGTGATGGTGTGGGAACACCAGAACTTGCCAGAAGAAGAGCGCTCGGGATACATTGACCGTGGCAGCAAAGAAGAAGGTGAAGAATGTGATGATGATCATCACAAAAACGAGCCTGAATTTAAACCCATTCGATTCGTATAAATTAAAAAAGCCCAGAATTCACTGGGCTTTTTTAATCTTTAATATTATTTTTTAAAGCGATCTAACCATAACGCCTTTGCCTGAAGCATCGCGTTTTCATAGCTATCACAGACATTCATGGTATAGAGCGCAATCCCGATGGTTTCAGTCACCGCGATTTCACCATATTCATGCGTTTGGTGCCCTAACCAGACTGCTTTAAAGGTTTCTAGATTCAGCTCATCTTCGATGGGACTACGCTCGGGAGTGAGCTTGGGTAATTCGTGTTCATAGAGTTCACCCGATCTAATACCGCATATGAGTGTTTTGGCATCAGGGTTACGTTCGAATTCGCCACCTTCACCTTTAATTACAGCACTATTTTGATAGCCGAGCTGAAAGGCGGTGCGCTGGTGCGAGGCACGATAAGCAGGATGAAAAATCGCCTGTAAAGTTGCTTTTGCATTAAATGGATTGATGAGTCGGGCCAGAGTGTGAACAGGAGAACGAAGTCCCATCACGTTACGAAGAGAAATCAGATCACTCAGTACAGGCGAAATCACATCTAAAGGTAAATAGGCAAAGTGCTGCTGAGCAAGCTGCTGCTTCACGTCTTGTTGGTTTTGACAGATCGGATAACCCAAAAACTCAAGGACTTGCTCGGTATAAACACGGTTAAGCGTATGCCCAGAAGCACCATGCATCACGATGTTATATCCATGATGCGCAAGGGTGAGGGCAGCAAGCAAAAACCATGGATAATGTTTACGCTTTCCTGCATATGATGACCAGTCCAAATCGACATCAAGAGCTTCAAAATTAAGTTGGTCACGCGTGGCCTGAACAAATCCACTCAGTTCATCGACCGATTCTTCCTTGACCCGCAGTAACATTAAAAAAGCACCCAACTGAACATCAAGAACCTCACCCTTTAAAATCATGGTGAAAGCTTGATAAGCTTCGTCATAACTTAAAGATCGAGAGCCTGTTTTGCCTTTCCCCAAGATTCTTACATACTGCGCAAAGGGATGTTCAGCATCTCGATAAAGGTTTTTTTTCGTATTCATATCTTTTTTGATATTTCATAAGGAAATGGATTTCCTCACTATGACATAAAAATTAAATGAATGGATCACGAAATATTCTATTAGACTAATGTCTAACTTAATTTTGATCAAAATATAGCCATTAAATTGATTGTTTCATCGACTATTTGACTAATTGCAGTAAACTTTTCACGCTTAAAAAATTATTTATTTTTTTTTAATGATCTCCTTGTTTATGTTTCGTAAATCTTGATAATAGGTTGAGATTTTGATACTGAACATTTTTTGAAAACATATTGTTTTCACATCGAGGAAAAGTATTTTTTGTCTGACAAAATTTACTTTGCTTTTGCAGCATGACATCAGGAACCGTTGTTTGTGCTGTAAGGGACTAAAGGGCTGTCTATATCGACGATATAGATTTTTTCATTTGCATATTTCTAAGGATTTAGAAATACAGATTGAAGTAAAGTTATGGCTAAAAAACCAATTTATAAGTCTCTATATTTCCAAGTGATTGTTGCTATTATCGCAGGTATCTTGGTTGGACACTTTTACCCTAGTTCAAATGTAGTCGTTGATGGAGTCAAGGAACATATTCCAGGTTTAGGTGAGCAACTTAAACCACTTGGTGACGCATTCATTAAGCTGATCAAAATGATCATCGCACCTGTCATCTTCTGTACTGTGGTCAGTGGTATCGCGGGTATGGAAAGCATGAAATCTGTAGGTAAAACAGGTGGTGTGGCTTTACTGTACTTTGAAGTGGTATCGACCATTGCATTGTTGATCGGTTTGCTGGTGATTAACGTCGTCAAACCTGGTGTTGGCATGAACGTTGATCCAGCATCTCTGGATACATCTGGTATTGCAAAATATGTATCTTCAGGTGAGTCGCAGTCGACCATCGAATTTTTGATGCATATTATTCCAGATACTGTCGTCGGTGCATTTGCAAATGGCGAGATTCTTCAAGTTTTGATGTTTGCCATTTTATTTGGTTTTGCGCTACATAAACTTGGTGATGCTGGACGTCCTGTACTTAAATTCATCGACCAAGTGTCGCATGTATTCTTCAACATCGTAAATATGATAATGAAGCTTGCGCCAATCGGTGCATTTGGTGCGATGGCATTTACCATTGGTAAGTACGGTGTGGGTACACTGGTACAGCTTGGCCAGTTGATTATCTGCTTCTATATCACTTGTTTACTGTTTATCTTCATTATTTTGGGAACGATTAGCCGTATCTGTGGTTTTAGTATCTTGAAAATGATTCGCTTAATCCGCGAAGAGTTGCTGATTGTACTGGGTACATCTTCTTCTGAATCTGTACTGCCACGTATGTTGCGTAAACTGGAAATCGCAGGCTGTGAAAAATCAGTCGTGGGTCTGGTGATTCCAACAGGTTATTCGTTTAACCTTGATGGTACATCGATTTACCTGACCATGGCGGCAATCTTTATTGCTCAGGCGACCAATACACCACTCGATGTTCAACATCAGATTACCTTGCTTCTTGTGCTTTTGATTTCATCAAAAGGCGCAGCAGGTGTAACAGGTTCTGGCTTTATTGTGATGGCAGCAACTTTGTCGGCAGTCGGACATATTCCGGTTGCGGGCTTGGCACTTATTTTGGGTATCGACCGCTTCATGTCAGAGGCTCGTGCATTGACTAACCTTACGGGTAACACGCTTGCGACCATTGCGGTAGCGAAGTGGGTGGGTGCATTAGACAAAGACAAACTCAATGAAGCATTGAATAACCCAGCAGAAGTTGATCGTAAAATGCTTGAAACAGACAATCCTGCGCACGCATGATAGATGTATAAAGTTAAAAAAGGAGGCATGAGCCTCCTTTTTTTTATTCGATTTTTATCCGACTGAAGCGTTCAGTGCTTTTGTGGGCACAAGGCATGACAGTGTCAGCAAAACTGTTTAGCATGCAATAGATGGATATTTGAAAACAAAAAATTGAGGATAAGTGATGTTGCCATATGATGCCGAATTAGAATTATTCCGTGACAATTTCAAACGCTATATGAAAGAACATATCGCGCCACATTATGATCAATGGGAGCGTGAAGGAATCATGCCTAGATCGGTTTGGAATAGTCTGGGCGAAAATGGTTTTTTATGTGTAGATTTGCCTGAAGAATATGGTGGCTATGGTGTTCCCACGCATTACTCACTGATGTTGGTTGAAGAATCTGCCAGAGCGGGCTATGGTGCACTGTCTACAGCAATCTCGTGTCACTCTGAAATTGCTGCACCGTATATTTTAAATATTGGTAGCGAAGCACAAAAACAGTACTGGTTACCCAAAATGGCAACTGGCGAAGTGGTAGGTGCAATCGGTATGACCGAACCGGGAGCAGGTTCGGATGTACAAGCCATGCGCACGACAGCAATTTTAGATGGCGAACATTATGTATTAAATGGATCCAAAACATTTATTTCAAATGGTCAACATGCCGATCTTGTGGTTTTAGCAGTAAAAACTGATCCTCAGGCGCGTGCTAAAGGTGTATCGCTGCTGTTGGCAGATACGCATCTCGAAGGCTTCAAAAAAGGGACGAATCTGGAAAAAATCGGTTTGCATTCACAAGATACTTCGGAGTTGTTTTTCGATAACGTCCAAATACCCAAAGATCAATTGCTAGGACAAGCCGGTCAAGGATTTAACTACTTGATGCAAGAGCTACCACGTGAGCGAACCTCTATTGCGGCTACCGCACTCGGAGCAATCCGCGGTGCAATTGATATTACAACGGCATATATCAAGGAGCGTCAGGCATTTGGTCAACCCATTGCAAATTTTCAAAATACTCGTTTCGTGATGGCGCAAGCCAAAATTGACGAGTTAGCGACCGCAGCATTTTATGAGCGTAATGTCAGTTTGTATCAACAGGGGCAGCTCGATGTAGAGACAGCAGCCGCATTAAAAAGCTTTAGTACAGATATGCAAATGAAAGTTGCCGATAATTTGCTCCAGCTCTTTGGCGGATATGGCTATATGGCCGAGTATCCAATTTCACGTTTCTTTGTGGATGCGCGTATCCAACGTATTTATGGTGGAACCAATGAAATTATGAAAGAAATTGTAGCACGCGGAATTTTAGGAAAAGTATAAGACCAACATTGACTGGAATCTTGCTACCAAGATTCCAGTCGGTTTTACAAGCGTAATACTTTTAATGTTTCATTTAAAAATAAAGGAAGTACTTCAGGCGAGTGTGAACTGACGTATAGATTGTTGTCATTCACCACATCTTGATCTAGATAAACTGCACCTGCCTCTACCAGTTGAGAGCTAACTTGATCAATTGCGGTGAGGCGTCTACCGCGTACGATGTTCGCATGTATCAGCAGTGAAGGGTCATCACAACTACTAAAAATTGGTTTTTGTGCATTGGCAAACTTTTGGACAAATTCAATAAATTGTGTGTCTAAACTGAGTTGTGTGGGTGATATACCGCCTGCAATAAACAAGGCATCGAAGTCGTGTACGCAGCTTTGCTGAATACTACAATCGATCGTGACCGACGTTTTACGCTTTAAACCGTAGACGATATTTCCCTCACAATTTTCAATATTCAAAATACTGTGTCCGGCAGCGCGGTAAGCATGAATCGACTCGACGTATTCTGTATCTGAAAAGTCATGCGTCAATAAAACAGCCACTTTTTTTGACATAAAATGCTCCATGTGACTCATCATTTAACCCGCTTTTTAGAGTAGTCATAACACATGAAGATTGAATGACGTGTTTTGTTGATAAAACGTCAAATCGTGTAAAAAATAGCCAATAAAGTTGCTAAAGGTAAGCAAGTTTTTGATGCAAATTATTGCTCGTCGAAAAGTTTTTGGCAGTTATTTAAATTATTGCAACTGGCCAATAAAATTGCTTTTGGCAAACTGGCATACAAATTCCCAATATGCTGTTCGCTCGGGTGGTAAAAGTGCCACGAATGCAACTTGTTGGTATTGACCCGGCTAAAACCTGAAAAGAAGTCGCGGGCTGCATTTTTACTGATCGAGCGCTGCATATCGCTACTACTTTCTGAGGTGCCGACCGTGGTCATCAGATAGATTGGTTTTTTTATTTGATTGCTCTGTTTTCGCCACAGATCTTGCTCTTGTAGCAATATATGATTGTTGTACCAAAGTGACGGACTGGCAGCAAAGTAACGTTGAAAGGAATCAGGACGTTTAAAGAAGGTATTTAAAGTAAATAATCCACCAAATGAGTGACCAAATAAGGTTTGCTGATCGCGATTGATGCGAACACGATTAAAAATCTGTGGCTTGAGCTCATTGTCGATAAACTTTAAAAACTGAGTATCTCCACCATAACTGTATTGCTTATTGGGTTTATCATTTGTCGCAACCGTTGACGTGTAATCAAGTGCGCGATTTTGACCGGAAAACAAAGCATCGCCTGCATATCCAATTGCAACAATGACCAGTGGATCTGTTCCAAACTTGTTGCTGCCGCCTGCCATCGCTTGAGCAATTGCGCGAGCACTTTCAAATGTAGCATTGCCATCAAGTAAGTACAGCACCGGATAACCCGCTTTGGGGGCGGGTGCTTGAGGGATGTACAGATTGATTAAATAGTGATGCGGCGTATATTGCGAGGTTAAAATAAACTGTTGTGATGAGCCTTTAAGCTGTTGCTCACTGATGGTATCCATTGTGTTTTTGTTCTGATTATTTGTGGCTGACCATGTTACTGATGTTGCACCGAGCATAAGCCCCATAAGGAGCGTTAAATGTTGTGTTTTAAATAATCGAGGCAGCTTTAAAATGTTCATGTTATAAATGAAATTGTTTGTAATTTATGCCGTTCTCATTAAATCATAAAAACACTGTAATTTGGCTCAAAAAACTAAACTTTTATTCATGCTCAAATGCTTAGAGATAGAACAATTCCAATCAACTCTTGCTATACTGTCGCAAAACAATTTGCAGGAGCTGCATTGCAATGGTCCATGATGATCAGAATCCTTCATCTTCTCTCGACTTACAAGAAATTCGCCAGCAGATCGACAGTGTCGATCAGCAGATTCAGTCGCTGATTAACCGTCGTGCCAAACTCGCTGAGGCGGTTGCCAAAGCCAAGTTTGCCTCTGAAGAAAATCCCTTGTTTTATCGACCAGAACGAGAAGCACAGGTTTTGCGTAAAGTCATGGAGCGCAACGAAGGCCCACTTTCCGATGTCACGATGGCACGTCTATTTCGCGAAATCATGTCGGCGTGTTTGGCATTAGAAGCACCCCAAAGTATTGCGTTTTTAGGGCCAGAAGGTACCTTTACACAAGCGGCAGCCCTGAAGCATTTTGGTAACGATGCGGTAGTGCGTCCATTGCCTACCATTGATGAAGTGTTTCGTGAAGTTGAAGCAGGCAGTGCGCATTATGGTGTCGTCCCTGTTGAAAACTCCTCTGAAGGCGTGGTTAACCATACTCTAGACTGCTTTAAAACGTCTCAACTCAATGTAATTGGTGAAGTGGAACTTCGAATCCATCATCAATTTCTAGTATCGAAAAACACCCGCAAAGACAGCATTAAACAGATCTATGCACATCAACAAACCCTAGCGCAGTGCCGCCAATGGCTCGATGCGCATTATCCGGGTGTGGAGCGTGTGGCACTGAACTCTAATGCTGAAGCTGCGCGTCGTATTCGTAATGAATGGCATTCGGCTGCAATTGCATCGGATATTGCAGCGTCGATGTATGATCTTGAAATTTTTCATCGTAACATTGAAGACAACCCAGAAAATACCACGCGCTTTTTGGTGATTGGTCGGGAAAAAATTCCACAAAGTGGAAACGATAAAACTTCATTACTTATTTCGGCACATGACCGGGCAGGTGCCTTACTTGAAATCTTGGCACCGTTTGCAAAACATCAGATTAGCCTGACCAGTATTGAAACCCGACCGGCATTGCCTGAAAAGTGGGCGTATGTATTTTTTATCGATTTAGAAGGTCATATCGATCAAGAAAACGTCGCCAAAGCACTGGATGAAATTCGTCCCTTGGTAAAAGAGCTTCGTATATTAGGTTCATATCCTGCGGCTGTGTTATAAACGTAAGTGAAGCAGATAGATGAGGATGGTCTGCTTCATATTGAACACTTTATAGATCAGTGTTGATCTGTTTTTACGAGATGAAAGTTAAGCGGTATGGCCCAACCATTATTTAAAAAAGTCGCCTTTATTGGTCTTGGACTGATAGGGTCTAGTCTGGCACGTGTGATTCAGTCAGAGCAACTTGCAACGTGTGTGGTTGCATCAACCCGTTCAGCAAAAACTTTGGCCGATGCTCAAGCCTTGGGTTTGATTCAACAAGGGTATAGCAATCCAGTCGAAGCTGTCCAAGATGCCGATCTGGTTGTTTTGGCGCTTCCTGTGCGAGCAACACATGCCGTGCTGGCACAAATTCAGCCTTACTTGCATCCCGATGTAATTTTAACCGATGTTGGCAGCACCAAAGGTAATGTCGTCGAGGCGGCCAAAGCGGTTTTTGGTGAGGCACTTCCTGCCGGATTTGTACCCGGCCATCCAATTGCTGGAAGCGAACATACCGGTGTGCATGCAGGCAAGGTGGATTTGTTTGCCAACCATAAAGTGATTTTAACCCCTGTAGAAACCAGTGCTGCTTGGGCAGTGGATAAACTGATTCAACTGTGGTCTGCCGCCAAAGCTGAAGTGATTTGCATGGATGTGCAAAAGCATGATGAAGTCTTGGCGCATACCAGTCATTTGCCACATTTAATGGCATTTAATCTGGTTGAGCAACTGGCCAATCGTGAAGATAATCTTGATATTTTTCGTTATGCTGCCGGCGGGTTTCGTGATTTTTCCAGAATTGCGGCCAGCGATCCTCAAATGTGGCACGACATCTTCTTTGCCAATAAAACCGCAATTTTAAATGCTGTGGAAGGTTTTGAACAACAGCTCAGTAAAATTAAAGTACTGATCGAAACTGAAGATTCACATGCATTGATGGGACTGCTTGGACATGCTCAAGCTGCCAGACAACACTTTAATCATATGTTAGCAAAAAAACCGTTGATGGAGAAAAACAAGGTGACACAGCAATTTACCATTTCGCCAGGACCTAAATCATTTACGGGTACTTTTACCATTCCTGGTGACAAATCCGTGTCACATCGCTCCATTATGTTTGGTGCGATTGCAGAGGGCACAACCCATGTGACTGGCTTTTTAGAAGGCGAAGATGCCTTGGCTACGTTACAGGCCTTTCGTGATATGGGCGTAAGTATTGAAGGGCCAAAAAATGGTGAAGTGACCATTCATGGTGTGGGAATGCAGGGCCTTAAAGCACCTGCAGGTGCATTGTATATGGGCAATTCAGGCACCAGCATGCGTTTACTTTCTGGCATGCTTTCTGCACAAAAATTTGATTCGGTCATGACTGGAGATGCGTCGTTATCGAAGCGTCCTATGGAACGTATTGCCAAGCCGTTACGTGCAATGGGTGCGCACATTCAGACTACTGGAGAAAAAGGCACACCACCTGTAAGCATTACAGGTAACCAAGCACTTCAAGGGATTGCCTATGATCTGCCAATGGCTTCTGCACAAGTAAAATCAGGTATTTTACTGGCGGGTCTTTGGGCACAAGGTGAAACATCTGTAACCGAGCCAGAACCAACACGCGACCACACCGAGCGTATGTTGCGTGCTTTTGGTTATGATGTAAAAACCGAAGGAAACAAAATCAGTCTGCAAGGCGGTGGTAAGCTGGTCGGTACCAACATTCAAGTGCCTTCTGATATTTCATCAGCCGCTTTCTTTATGGTGGGTGCTGCAATTTGTGAAAATTCCGACGTCGTGCTTGAAGCTGTAGGTATCAACCCAACGCGTACAGGCGTAATTGAAATTCTCAAACAAATGGGTGCCGATATTGCCGTTCTAAATGAACGCATTGCAGGTGGTGAGCCGATTGCCGATATTCATATTAAAGGCTCGCGTACTCTAAAAGGAATCCATATTCCAGAAGACCAAGTGCCACTGGCGATTGATGAGTTTCCAGCTTTGTTTATTGCTGCGGCCTGTGCTGAAGGTCAGACCGTATTGACTGGAGCGGCTGAATTACGTGTGAAAGAATCCGATCGTATTCAGGTCATGGCAGATGGTTTGAAAATTATGGGAATTGACTGCACACCAACAGCAGATGGCATCATTATTGAAGGTAAGGGGAAATCAGGCGATTGGTCAGCTATTTTTAACGGTGGTCAAGTAGAATCACATCACGACCATCGTATTGCAATGAGTTTTAGTATTGCCGGCCTGCGAACTGGGGGTCCAATTGAAATTATTGGAACTGAAACTGTAGCAACCAGCTTCCCGACATTTACAGAACTGGCCAATCGTGCTGGCTTGAGTATTACTGTCAGTCAATAATATTGGCTAAGTAATCCGATATAATCGGTAACATAAAATGAAAACAGCAGTCAGGCGATGCTTGGCTGCTGTTTATTTTTTGGCTATTCTAAAGCAGGACACAAGATATTTCGCCTTAAAATAACGCATAGGATATGTGATGAAAAAACTACAATTTATGTCTCATCATCCCCATAACCAATCGATGGCAGATCGAGAGGCATTGATGACGCAAGAGTATGTGGCAGCCTTGTTATTTAAACAGTTAGGTGACTATGGATTTGATGCTCAGCAAATCGATCATGCAGATCATAATGTTGCTGTGCGAATTATCAATCAGCGTCTACCATTGTCAGTCATTTGCCAATCCAGCGATGCCACAGGACAAATGATGTGTGAAATCTCGGCTGATCGAAATGAACAGCAGGACTGGTTTGAAAAAATTGAAATGCAAAGTGTAGTGCGCCAGTTGGCACATGCGATTGAAAACAGCCTTAAAAGTGACCACTATTTTAGCTGTTTTGAGTGGAAAAACTAAACTACAAAAAAGCCAGTTTATTTTGCTAAGGTTGTGTATAGTCTAGGAATGTTCTTGCAATTTTTTCGAGTACACACCCATGCAGCACGTCGACCTTTCACAGCTTTCACCTCAAATTGTCTGGAAGCATTTTCAGACGTTATGCCAAATTCCCCGACCATCAAAACAAGAACATGTATTACGTGAGCACCTTGCAAATTGGGCCAAGCAGCAGGGTTTGACGGTTTATATCGACCGTATCGGGAATTTAATTATTCGAAAACCTGCCGCACCTGGCAATGAAGATAACGTTGGCGTTATTTTGCAGGGCCATCTGGATATGGTGACGCAAGCCAACCGAGGCAGTAATCATAACTTTATGCGCGATCCGCTTCGTCCGGTACTTGAGCAGGACTGGCTTGTGACACCCGAGACCACACTTGGCGCAGACAACGGTATTGGTGTTGCACTGGCATTAGCAGTTTTAGAGTCTACCGATATTTCACACGGCCCCATAGAAGTGCTGTTGACGGTGGATGAAGAAGCTGGCATGAGTGGTGCACGGTTATTAGAAGAAGGTGTCCTGACAGGTCAATGGCTATTTAATATCGATACCGAAGAGTGGGGAGAGTTGTATTTGGGCTGTGCAGGTAGTCAGGATGTTGAGGTATCACAAGCACTTGAATACGTCGCGGCACCTCAGATGGATTTGGAATCGGTAGAGATCTGTGTGACTGGTTTGAGAGGAGGTCACTCAGGCATTGACATTCACTTGGGCCGTGGCAACGCGAACGTGATTTTATCGCGGTTTTTGCACCAGCATTTGGCTGAACTTGAAGGTTATTTAATTGAATTTCATGGAGGTACTGCCCGAAATGCCTTACCGCGTGAGGCCAGTACCAAAATTATTGTACCTAAAAAAAATATTGATTTGCTTGAGCAACGTCTAGATGAATACGAGGCACAGTGGTTGCAAGCACTCAAGGGGATAGACGATCAATTCAATATAGATTTACGTTTAATTCAAGATACACATCATGATGTACTGGAGACTCAGCAACAAAATCACGTGCTGGCCGCATTGTCGGGTTGTCCTTATGGCGTGGTCACTTGGAGCGAAGTGCTCAGTGATGTGGTTGAAACATCAAATAATATCGGTGTGGTGCATATCGACCAAGCACAGGGTTTTCAAGCGGTGATAATGGTTCGATCCATGCGAAATGAATCGGCAGAGCATTTTTCTCACCAGATCGTAGAGCACTTTGCAAAGTATGATTTAGCAGCCACACGCGCTGAATTGGTGTCTGGTTGGGCGCCTAATCCGGATTCGGCAGCTTTGAAATGTTTACAAGATGCTTATCAAACTGCCTTTAATATCGAGCCTGAACTAAAGGTGATTCATGCTGGACTTGAGTGCGGCATTATTGCTCAGCATTATCCGCACTTGCAAATGGTGTCATTTGGTCCAGATATTAAAGGGGCGCATGCACCCGGCGAGCGAGTGAAAGTAGATACTGTAGAGAAATGCTGGAAATTATTGGTCACCGCGTTAGAGCAGGTTCCAAAAGCACATTAAAATAAAAAAGATGCTCATTACAAAATGAGCATCTTTAGATACTTACAATTTAGATCAAACTGTAAAATAATTTTTATTGAACAAATAAGAAGCGCGAAATAGCGATTCGTAATTGTTTTAGATAACCCGTAAAGAAGTGGTTGGCGCCTGGTAACACTGTGATTAAGTGGCGCTGCGGTTTGGCCCATTCAATCATATCAGAAAGCAAAGTGACTTCATCTTGCTCGCCATGAATAAAGAGAATGTCACCTTTGAGAGGTGGAGTCACATAATGACGTACGCCTGCCACAGTTGCAGTTGGCAATCCACATAAAATGGTTTGTTTTGGTTTTAACTCATCCGGTAGGGCGGCATAACTTTTGGCCATTACATGTGCGCCAAAGCTAAATCCACCTGCATAAAACGGAAGTGTGATATGGGCTTTTCGTGCATGATCAATGACAGTCAGAATATCATCTGTTTCGCCATGACCTTCATCATGCTCACCATGACTTTCACCTGAACCACGAAAACTTGGTCGGTAAACAATACAACCTTGCTCGACAAGAAGTTGAGCCAAGAGTGCTGGAACTTTGTGTTGAGGGGTTCCGCCTTGCAACGGATGGGGGTGACAAACGACAGCAAATCCTTTCGCTTCACCCTGTGGACGGTCTACAAAAACTTCAATTTGACCCACAGGACCCTGAATGAACATCTGTTCGGACATAGGACGATCGATTAGTAGCAGGAGAATGCGGTATTTTACCGATTAACGCCAACAAAAACACAGATTGGCGTTAAAATTTATCTACTGATATAGTCTGATTAACTATTATTTAACCAATTTACCTAAGGATGTATATGCTCGCACTCATTTCTCCTGCTAAGACTTTAGATTACGAATCTACACTTCCTACCGATGAACATACATTACCAAGACTATTAGACCATTCACAAGAGCTTATCGACTTTTGTCGTAGTTTATCTGCGACTGAAATCGCCAGTTTGATGAGTGTGAGTGAAAAAATAGCCAATTTGAATGTAGAACGCTTTCGTGATTGGTCTCCTGAGTTTAATTTAGCCAATGCCAGACAGGCGATTTTTGCTTTCAAAGGTGATGTTTATACAGGGCTCGATGCGTATCATCTTAAAGAAAAAGATATTGCATTTGCCCAAACGCACTTACGTATGCTTTCAGGTTTATACGGACTACTTCGACCGCTTGACTTGATGATGCCGTATCGCCTTGAAATGGGAACCAAACTGCACAATTCGCGCGGACACAATCTTTACGAATTCTGGGGAAGTCAAATTACCGACCTCATTAATACAGATTTAAAAGAAGCAGAAAGTGAAATTTTGCTGAATCTGGCTTCAGATGAATATTACAAATCGGTAAAAGAATCTAAGATTCAGGCCAAAATCATTAAGCCGGTATTTTTAGATGAAAAGAATGGCAAATTTAAAGTCATCAGTTTTTATGCAAAAAAAGCCAGAGGCTTAATGGCACGATTTATGATTGAACATCAAATCAATGAGGTGAAAGCGCTTCAAGAATTTGATTCGGAAGGCTATTTCTTCGATAAAGAAAACTCTACAGCGCAAGAGTTGGTGTTTAAGCGTCATGAGCAAACTACTTAATTGAATGATGCCTCAATCATAAAAAAGGCGGATCATATGATCCGCCTTTTTTAATTGATCTAAAGTCTTACTTAAGTGTTTTTACGACGCGCTTTACGTTTGGCAAACGGGAAGACCGCAACACTTTCTTCAACTTGAGCGGTATTACGTTCATCTTCAGATGCTTTTTTATCTTCAGATTTGGTTTTTTTCTTTTTTTTACGTTTCTTTTTCGGTTCGTCCTCGACCTCATCACCATCTTCAATGGCTTGCCAGTATTCTAATTGCTCCATGACGGCTGCATAGATTGAACCTTTGCTATAGCGTCCTTTTTTATCTAAAACACCAACAGGGCGGGCCATCAGAATTTCGAGTGCCTGATCTATAGTTTCAATCGCATGTACATGGAACTGCCCGTTGTTTACAGCCTCAATCACATCCTGACGAAGCATCAAATGCTGCATGTTTTGACGTGGAATGATCACACCTTGCTTACCAGTCAAACCTTGTAATTTACAGGCATCGTAGAAGCCTTCAATTTTGGCATTAACGCCGCCAATTGGTTGTACCTGACCGAGCTGATTCATTGAACCCGTAATCGCCCAAGACTGATCAATTGGCAACTGACTAATTGCAGAAATGAGTGCTGAAAGCTCTGCAACAGTTGCACTATCTCCATCGACCTGACCATAGCTTTGTTCAAATGCCAAGGCCGCAGAGAAGTGTAAAATCTGAGAGCGACCAAAATGAGCTTTAAGAAAGCTCGACATCAGTAACACGCCTTTAGCATGCAGCGAGCCGCCGAGTTCGACACTGCGTTCAATATCTAGAATATCGCCGCCACCTTGATAGACCGAAGCTGTCAGGCGTGAAGGTAAGCCAAATTCGACATCGGCATAATGAATGACCGATAAGGCATTGATCTGACCAAGACGATGCCCACGCGTTTCAATCAGCTGTGTTCCGCGCGAGAGGTCTTGCCAATATAGTTCACGCAAATAGCCTAAGCGATATTGACGATGTTGTAATGCAAGATTGATATGCTTGTCCGATACAATTTTGTCACCCGCTTTGAAGGCATGATGATGCGCCTCACGGATCAGATCACCCAAGGTTGAGGCATGTAAAGAAAGCGAACTCTGATCTTCGGCTTGACGGCTTGAATCGGTGAGTAGGGCTGCCAGCGCAGAGCGATCAAATGGCAAGAGTTTGTCGGCCTGAACGTAATCTGCAATGAGCTGCATATACGCTTGTTCATTCACTTCGTTACGCTGTAAGGTATCGGTGAAGTCTGCACGTATTTTAAATACACTGCCAAGCTCTGGCTCTACCTCTAAAATTTCATAATAAATTTCAGGTTCGGCCATCAAAATCACTTTTACATCAAGTGGTACGGCGGCAGGTTCAATCGAGATACTGCCTGTAAGGGTCAGCATATGTTCAAGTGATGAAAGTTTAAGCTGTCCAGATTTAAGCGCACGCTTTAAACCCTGCCAAGCATACGGCTGCTCAAGTAATTGCTCGGCTTCAAGCATTAAAAAGCCGCCATTCGCCTGATGCAGACATCCCGGACGGATCAAGGTAAAGTCTGTGGTGATGGTGCCATTTTGTGTGAGCTGCTCAACGTGACCAAGCAGATTATAATGTGTTGGGAAATCATCAAAAATAACCGGTGCACCACTGTTTGGCTTATTGGTCACAATGGTGTTGGCTTGATAACGAGATGGAACGCGATTAAATAACGCAGGCGAGAAATCATCTTCCTCCTGTTCCAAAATCATTTCGACATTTTGAATAATATCGTCGGCGTAATGCTTTAAAAACTCATCCAAGCCTTGAACTGTTTTGTGCTTGTTCAGGATTTGTTCCATACGCGGTATCACCACTTGTTTGGCGATATCACGATTCAGCACCGACACACGATCACGTGCATCATCTTCAAGTGAGCCGAGGTGTAACCCTAAACGCTCAAGCTTTTTGTCCATATAACGAATATTGGAGGCAATTTCAGCACGTTCTTTACTCGACAATGCCTCGATATCGTTTTGTGTCATTTCATGTACTTGATCGTCTTTATACTGAACAGGCACAAAGCAATGCTCTTCATTGCGCGAGATCAGTTTTAGATCAAGTTCCTCACCTTCTTTGGTGAGTTCGACAAGTGCATCTTGCTGCTCTTTACCAGTTTCCTGACGAATTTGTTCAATTCGATTGTGGTAGGTTTCTGCGGTAAAACGACGCTCTAGCTGTTTTAAAATAGTTTGCCAAGCGTGATGCAATGCGCTTTGGAATTTTGGGCCCGTACCGGCAGGAAAGCGCAGCGCAAGTGGTTGTCTGGCGTTTTTAAAGTTATTGACATACACCCAGTCGTCTGGCGTAGGCATACTTTTTGCGTGCTGTTGCAGCAAACGCTTGATCATGGTGCGTTTGCCCAAACCCGCCGTACCAACAGCAAAGATATTGTAGCCTGAATAAGGCAGCGAAATGCCTGCCTCGACTGATGCTCTGGCGCGATCTTGCCCTAGAAAGTTATTGAGCGGCTTGATGCGTCGAGTCGAAGACGGAATATCTTCGAGCTTTGGAATATGAGTAAGCTGTGCTGCTTTAAGTGCCGTTTTCTCTAAAGTACTCTGAATCTCATTTTGCTCGAATGCAGACGGAACGTTATTGGTTTTTGAGGTATTCGCTGTTGTTGTGGTTGAAGAAAGAGTTGAAGCCATTTGATCGAGTCTTTGGGTCACAGGTGAAATCCAAAAAATAAACAGAGTTGAGATTTAAAGGTATACAGGTTTAGTCTAAAAGATCAAGCGTTGATGCTGATTTAATCGTCAAAAGTAGGGCGCTTTGCATAAACAATATTGAAACCGTGCCAATAAAGCGATTGAATAGGCGCCTAGATGAAAATTTCGGAAAATAATAAGCGAATGACTACACAAACTACAGGATGGAAAGCTGCGTTTGCTGCATTTCTTGACCGCCGTGCTCTGATTATGCTGTTTCTCGGGTTTTCGGCGGGGATTCCCATTCTGCTGATTTTTTCAAGCTTATCGTTATGGTTAGGCGAGGCTGGAATTGATAAGAGCGCGGTCACTTTTTTTAGTTGGGCGGCTTTGGGATATTCATTTAAGTTTGTGTGGGCGCCACTAATCGATGAACTTCCAGTACCCGTCTTGACCAAGACACTCGGTCGACGCCGCGCATGGCTGTTAATTGCGCAAATTCTGATCATTGTTGCTATTTCGATTATGGCTTTTTCAGATCCGGCGCTCGGCCAGAGTTATCTCATCCAAATGGCGGTTGGTGCAGTGTTGCTTGGTTTTTCAGCTGCTACGCAAGATATCGTAATTGATGCTTACCGTATTGAACTGGCTGAAACCCAGATGCAAACGGTTCTTGCTGCAACCTATAACGCAGGTTATCGAATCGGGATGATTGTGGCGGGTGCGGGTGCTTTATTTTTAGCTGCCTATTTGGGAACTGCCAAAGGAAACTATATCTATGAAGCTTGGAAATATACATATTTAACTATGGCAGCTGTGATGCTGGTGGGGATTCTAACCACCTTAATCATTCGAGAACCAAAGGTTGATCGTGTCTATAAAAGCTATCAGCGCCGCGATTATTTCCGTTTGGTGCTGGTCTTTTTTGTTGCTGTAATTTGCTTTGTTTTGAGCTATTTGTTTACTGGTCATTTGGCTGAACAATTAGTGGGTTGGCTATCAATTAAAGACAACATTTTATTATTTTTAATTGAGGCACTACGCTTTATCACCGCGGCTGCCGTAGCACTGGCTGTAGGCACACTTCTGGTTCGTGCAGGTGTGGTCAACAAGCAGATGGCCAAAGAGACATGGATTAATCCAGTCCTCGATTTTTTTCAGCGTTATGGCACCAAGCTGGCTTTGGTCCTTCTGTTACTGATTGGTTTTTATCGTATTTCCGATATCATCGCGGGCGTAATTTCCAACGTTTTTTATCAAGATCTTAATTTCACTAAAGAACAGATTGCAGAAGCAGTTAAAATTTATGGTGTTATTTTTAGTTTGGTGGGTGGTTTCTTGGGAGGCTTACTGGCACAACGTATGAACATCATGAAATTGATGTTTGTAGGTGCAGTATTAGCAAGCTCAACCAACTTGATTTTTATTGGATTGGTCAAGTCGGGGCACCCGCTTGGGCAGGTTCAAGTGAATGTTGGTGGTCAGCAATATCTGGCGGATACCGATGAAGTGGGGTACTGGACAGTTGAAGTGCCAACCGAAGTACTAAAAAATACAACCCAGTTTCAGGTATCTACCGCTTATGCCGATGCCGTACAACAAAGTAAAGTTGCGGTGGTTCAACCCTATATTGTGGGTGATATCAATCAGGCGCATTTGATGTTATTGCCTGTCATGGGACAAAATATCATCTCACTAAACGAGCCACAAAACAGTATTGTGGTGAAAGGGCAGTATTTTGGGCCAGCACTAACAGACGCACAAAAAATTGTGCTACAGCTTGATGGCAAGCCATATCCAGCCAAGCTTGATAAAACGGGTGCTTTTAGTGCTGTTGTTCAGACTAAAATGTTAACTGGCTCCAGCACGAAACAGCTTCAGGCCATAGTGACAGATGGATCGCGTACATTAGTGAATACTTCGCTGGCTTATCATGTTGCACAGGGAGTAGGGGCTAAAAATGAACTCGATATCAGTGTTGAACCAGTTGCATTGGTCAATCCGAATGATCAAAGCAATATTGAGCTTAAAGGGAAAGTCATCAAGCCATATAGCTCGCTCTGGTTATACTTTGCCATTGTGGTCGATAACTTGGCTTCTGGTTTAGCTGGTGCTGCATTTATTGCATTTTTATCAAGCTTGACGAGTGTGTCCTTTACAGCGGTACAATATGCTATCTTTAGTTCACTGATGACGCTCACACCAAAACTTCTGGGTGGGTACTCAGGCACCATCGTAACGCACATTGGCTATCCTCAATTTTTCTTAATGACGACCTTAATTGGAATTCCAATTCTTGTTTTGGTGGTTTGGGTTGCCAAGTTGCTCAAGGCGCATGAACTCAAGCAAATTCAAACGAAAGGCACAGGTGATTAACAATGCGAATGCTTCATACAATGTTGCGAGTAGGCAATTTAGAGAACTCTCTCCAGTTTTATACCGAAGTTTTAGGCATGACCTTACTGCGCAAACGTGATTACGAAGAAGGCCGTTTCACTTTGGCATTTGTTGGCTACGGCAGTGAAGATGATCATACTGTTTTAGAGCTGACACATAACTGGGATACCTCTAGCTATGATTTAGGAAATGCGTATGGTCACATCGCCATTGGTGTTGAAGATGCCTATAAGGCATGTGAAGAAATCAAGCAACGTGGTGGCAAGGTGGTACGTGAAGCAGGTCCAATGAAGGGCGGCGTGACAGTAATTGCATTTGTTGAAGATCCAGATGGTTATAAAATCGAATTGATCCAGCAAGATAATAATGCGCGTAATAATTAACGCTTGAGTGAAATAGTTTAACTAAATAACGCGCATTTCTTCAAAAAACTGGATTTATACTGTCAGACCAGTAACATAGCGTTTACCTTTTAGTAAACACAGTGTTACTGGTCTTCTTACATATACATAAGGATATTGTTCCATGCTTAAGCTGTTGGCTTTAGATCGCTTCACTTTATTACTCTTTACGATGGTATTGTTGGCCTCTTTTGTACCAATTTACGGGCATGCTGCAGATATATTTAGCGTCGTAACCAATATTGCGATTGCTATTTTATTCTTTTTACATGGCGCCAAACTATCTCGTGAAGCGATTGTTCAAGGCATCATGCATTGGCGGCTACATGGTTTAGTGTTTATTTTTACCTTTGTATTTTTTCCTGCACTCGGCTTATTGGCCAAGCCTGTTTTGGTACCTATTTTAGGACAAGAGCTATATTGGGGCTTCTTGTTTATGTGCTTTTTGCCCTCTACCGTCCAATCATCAATTGCCTTCACTTCAGTAGCTAAAGGCAATGTTGCAGCCGCAGTATGCAGTGCATCGTTTTCAAATCTAATCGGAATGTTCATTACACCTGTAATGGTCAGTCTATTTATTTTTGGTCATTCAAAGCATGATTACGATCCAACATCTTCAATTATTCAAATTGCACTTTTGTTGTTGGTGCCATTTATTTTAGGGCAGCTTCTTCGACCTTATGTTTTCCCACTCATGGCAAAAGTGCCAAGTATTGTAAAAGCATTTGATCAGGGCACTATTTTAATGGTGGTTTACAGTGCATTTAGTAGTGCAGTGATTGCCGGTTTGTGGCATCAGGTTGGAATTGGAACACTGATTGCATTGATTATTTCATGCTCAGTGCTACTCACCATCATTATGCTGAGTGCATTTTATATTTCTCGATTGCTTGGCTTTAACCGCGAAGACCAAATTTCTATTTTTTTCTGTGGCTCCAAAAAAACTTTGGCCAGTGGTGTACCTATGGCGCAGATCTTATTCATTGGTCAGCCGCTAGGTATGATTGTATTGCCGATTATGATTTTCCATCAAATTCAGCTCATGACCTGTGGAATTATCGCGAATTATTTGGCCAAGCAGCAATCTGATGAAGAAACGCTGGTAAGATCAGAATAAAGATTCGCAATTTTGCTTTAAAAGGCGTATAATCTTACCCACTTGTTGTGCTTAGCTCTGGCTTATAAGCCTCGGTGGGCCAAAAGAATGGTCTGTTGTCGTGTTAACCTGCTAATGATTTAGCCTTTTTCCTCAGTTTTTATATTGAGAGTGGTTGATTGCGATGACAGCTTAAGCCTTTCTTCAATTAGGAGTCATCGACCATGCGCGCCGATATTCACCCAAAATACGAAAAATTAGTTGCTACTTGTTCATGCGGTAACGTTATTGAAACTCGTTCTGCACTTGCTAAAGACACTCTTTACCTTGACGTATGTTCAGCTTGCCACCCATTTTACACTGGTAAGCAAAAGAACGTAGATACAGGCGGTCGTATCGACAAGTTCAAACAACGTTTCTCTGGTATGTCACGTTCTATCAAACGTTAATACTGAAAAACAAAAAAACGGGCCTTATGCCCGTTTTTTTATGTCTGTTATACGGCTCAGTGTTGATCTTGAACATCGACCAGACGATCAAGTTTAACTTGAAAGTAGTTGCCTTGCAGATAACGCGCGCTAATATTCCACGCATTTGCAAATACATTGACATCATTAAGCTCGGGCATAATGAGTTCAATGGCCGCAGGAAGCTGGGCATGTTCGATTTGAGCCTGTAAATCCAGTGCTGATTGTTCAACTGATAAGTCCTGATTAAACTTCGCATTCAGACGCAAATAACGCACATTACTCTTTTGCAAAATGGAACTGAGTTGCGGATCTGGCATATAATTACGAATCGAAATGAATACACCGCACTGGTGCAGTATTGAAAGTTGCTGCTGTGCTTGAGGCGTAATTTTATTTAGTGCTGAAAAAGGTAGTTGAATCACAATTGGATGCTGTTCTTTACTTCCTAATATAGAGAGTAGCTGTTGCATGAGTGCAGAAATTTGCGGCAAAGCAAAGAAAAATTCACTTAAATTAATGATCAGTTTGGCAGATGGATACTGCTGAATAAATTGTTTGAGTTGCTTGACTGACTGTTCAAGTACATAACGATCCAGCTGGAGCATCAATTCAGGTGCATCTTGAAGATCTGCATGATCGAGCAGGCTATCCCATTGATTATTGTTTAAATGACCATAGCTGACTTCATAAATATATAATGTCTGGTCTTGTTTGTCGTAGAGCTGTTGATAGCGAAGCTCGAGTGTATTTTGCTCAAGTTGATTTTTGATCTGCTGTGCAAAACTTGTATGCAATTCAGCAGGTGCTGTGACAACATGCCGTTGTAGTTGAACGTGTGGTGTGCTTTTTGGAGAAGCTTGAGTGGTTTCCTTGTGAGGTAATGCCTGATGCAAGGCTTTGTTGATATAGTTTTCAAGACTCTCTGTATGTTCAACTTGGCTTGGTATAAGGCAGTATCCTGTTTTAAGTGAAGTTTCTAGATTCAAACTTTGGCTAACATAAGGGAACGTCTTGCTAATTTTAGTTTCTAGCTGCATGAGTTCTGTGCGTAAGGCTTCAATTGAAACCGCCTGAAAAATGGCGAGATATGCGCCGTGATCGAGTTTTTGAAATGCAACGGCTTCTAAAAAACGTTCAATGACTGTTTCAATCTCATTAAAGTAAGCTGGTATTGCACGCCATTCATGTGAATAAATCGCTTCAAAGTGATAGAGTGGTGCAAAAATGACAATACTGTTCAGTTTGGCTGGCGCGCGTTTAAGCTGTTGATTGAGCCACTCAACGATATCAAATGGACTGTTTTGCACAAGATCTGGCAGATCAACATCATCAATTTTTTGTGGTTCAAGTGCTTCAAATTCAAAATCAAATAATGGTGTATCGAACTGCTCACAATCGATGCTCAGTTGAACGGTATCATCGCCATGTGGCAAAAAATTCAAACGTAAAGGGTCGTTATTAATCAGTTCGGGATGCTGAGATTGAAGAACGATGCGGTTTCGTTCGGGATGTTGCACGCTAATCCGTTTAAAAAACTGTTTAAATGCAGCTACATTTTCAGGTTGCAGTATATCCAGTAAAGGCAAGCCAATTACATCATCTTGGTGTGCGATCTTAAAGAGTGCCAAATATTCGGCATTGGCTTGAATATGAATGCCTTCTTCAATCAATGCGATGGCTTTACGACTTTGACGGACCAATGACTGAGTTCGAAGGTGAGCTGCATTTAACTCATTGCTTAAACGATGTTCGTTTTGAAGCAAGCCACTGTAATTTAAAGCACGTGATAGTACCACATAAAACTGCTCAGGCTGAGAAAGATCGATCAAATCATACAGGCCTTGTTGTATCAAGTGCGTTTGCTCGATAGCAGTAAGGGTGCCGGTAGTCAGAAATAGAATCGGTAAGCTCGGCTCTGCCTGTTGCTGCACTATTGCAATCGTCTGCGCCAGATCAAGATCATAAGCATTTGCAAAAATGACCAGATCCCAGCGCTGCTTAAGATATTTTTCAAAACTGATCAGATCATCGAGCAAAATCGCTTGAGCGCTGTAATCCTTGGCTGCCAAAAGATCAATAAATTGATTATAGCGAAGCTGATTATCGTCTATGAAGAGAATGCGGAGGTCGGAGTGTTTTGAGTTTTTATTAAGCAACGCGTTTCTCACTTCAATTTTGTCCTTAACGTATCGTTAGTTCACTCTGCTGTGACGTATCATAACGTTTTTTAGCGTATTTTTTTGTGCTTCATCGGGTAAATCAAACTCAAACTGAATAAAACTTTGCGTTATTAATTGAGCTTTGAGTAAATAAAGTACAAATTCCTCGGTGCCTATTTGAAGTTTTAGAGTATTTTGTTGCTGAAAAACAGAATAGTTGGCGATGATTAAGGTGAGTTTTGCATGATCTAAATGCTGACTTTGAACCAGTAGAGCGGGCAGATAATGTGATTGATCTTGATTTTCTAGACGTACCGCACAGGGCAAAACGTCTTTGGTTAAAATTTCGAGTCCCATTTCAAGATTTTTTTCTGAGGCTTGTTTGATCCAGCGAATCACACCGCCACGCCATTTGCCATGGATGTTCTCTTTAACCAGAATCAACTCGCCAGTTTTTAAATGAGCAGGGATTTCCTCAGGCCATTTGATACGGTAACCACTTACACTCATATCGAGGATATCGGTCATATAGATTTTTTTTGCTTCACGCGATAAGCGTGATGGCAGTGAAAACAGTGTTTTATCAATATTTTCAATGGAGAAGTGATCTGTAGTTTCGTTTAGTACGATGTCGTGCTCAAGGGTGTCGATAAAGTTTTTGCTTTTTGACAAGTAAAAATGAGCAGTATGAAGACCAAAGCAAATATGTAATTGGCCTGATGATTCAAAACGCTCATGACGACGCTCGCCAATACTTCCTAAAATATTTTGTACATGAAACTTAAGCGCAGGCGTTAAAAACTGTTTTTCTATTGTAGAGAGATAATCATCACTCTTGTGTAGTGTTGCAGTGATATGTTCGAGCAAAGGTTGTGTTGAAATAAATAAATTAGGAAAAATTGCCGGATATTGCTTTCGATTATAGGCTGGCGGCAGATCTTTAGTTTTATCAATAACATACTTCGAGCTTTGAGATTCTTTATATTCGAGTTGAATCAGCTTTGCCCATTCAAAACTACATTCGTATAAAGACTGAATTTCAGACTGACGAATCTGATTGGTATTGAGAATATGTAGCAAAATGACTTGATGATAGGATCGTAAAATATTTTTAAGAGGTCGATTAAGACCTTGCAGCTGGTTGATGTTTTCGAGCTCTACTTTGCCTTTTTGTGCCAGATCAAATAACCAGTGAATGCATAACCATTGGCCTGTGGCAGGTTTGCTGTACATCATTTGCTGCTGATACACCAGTTGAGTTAACTCATGCATGGCATAGTAAATCGATAATGTTTTGGCTGCCTTCAGATTTTTCTTTTTATTCAGTGCAAAAAGTGAAAACTTTTGCTGTGCCAATTGTGCTGAACTTTGCTTGGCGATAATGATATAACCATTCGCCAGACAGGTTCTTAAGCGAAAAGCAAGTTCAATAATATGATCGTTTCGATCACTATGAATCAGACCCTGATTAAAAAAGTGGCTTTCTAGATGTTGTAGTACATGATTGAATTGCGGTGATAAAATCTGTAAAAAATCAAATCGAAGCGTCTCTGAGCATTCAAGTTCGTTGATTTCAATCAGTGCTTCAAATAATGCTTTGGCAGCATCACCGAGCGGTAAAAGTGAAAGCGAACTGACCCAACATGCCACGGCGTCTGGCTCTGCGGCAGCAAAGCTCAGTTCATTTCGATTGAAAATGATGGGGCGTTGAAGAATGTCGGTAAAAACTTTATTCATATTGGCTGTAATACGTTTTAATTAAAAAGTCAGCTTGCCAAATAACGGTGTTTTGTTTTTTTCGCCAGCAATCTCTCGAACCAGTTTTGGAACAAGATAACCGGGTAGGCCCGCCAAAATGTCATGATAAATCTCATCGATTTTTGATCCGCTCAGATCAAAATGCTGAGCACCTTTTACTTTATCAAGTACATGCAGATAATACGGCATCACGCGTGCATCGAACAAGCGCTGACTGAGTTCAATCAAAGTTTGTGCATCATCATTAACGCCTTTGAGTAATACTGCCTGATTCAATGCGGTAATCCCATGTTGGCTTAATTTCTCTAAATATGCACAGGTTTGGTCATCAAGTTCGGCGGCATGGTTGGCATGAATGACCATAATAATGCGTAAGCGCGTACTTTTTAAAATTTCAAGCAATTCAGTATCAAGACGCTGCGGGATCACCACTGGAACACGCGAGTGAATACGTAAAATTTTCACTTGCTGAAGCGATTCTAGGCGTTCGATCCAAAGTTTAAGTTTACGGTTACTGAGAGTGAGCGGATCTCCACCACTTAAAATTACTTCATTGATATGTGGATTTTGCTCGATATAGGCTTTAATTTGGGGCCATTCATCCTGTTTAGGTAAGTTTTCCTGATAAGGGAAATGCCGACGAAAGCAATAACGACAATGAACAGCACAGGCACCGGTCAGGGTGAGTAAAAAACGAGATTGATATTTATGTAAAACGCCGGGGAGCTGGTTGGCTGCTTCTTCACCCAGTGGATCAGTCACAAATTCAGGATGTTCTTCAAGTTCAAGATGATGCGGCAATACTTGCAGCAGCAAAGGATCGAGTGGATCATCTTTACGCATTTTACCTACAAAAGCACGAGGAACCCGTAATTTGAAGCTTTTGGATGCTAAAATTGCCCCAGATAATAATGCATCTGAACAGATCTCTAACTGATCAAGTAACTCAAAAGGATCGGTGATTAGATCACTGAGTTGCGATTGCCAGTTTTGCTCTTGATATAAATAGTTTATCATGCGACACGGAAAAAATAATGCTAGTCTAGCATTAATACATTTAAGTTAGTAAGTTTGGAGTGTGCCAGTCATGGCCAGTTATTCTACAAATGAATTCAAGCAAGGCCTTAAAGTCATGCTTGACGGTAACCCATGTTCAATCATGGAAAATGAATATGTAAAACCTGGTAAAGGTCAAGCGTTCAACCGTGTAAAACTTCGTAACCTTAAAACAGGTAAAGTTTTAGAAAAAACATTCAAGTCTGGTGATTCATTAGAAGCTGCTGATATTGTTGAAGTTGAGATGGACTATCTTTACAACGACGGCGAGCTATGGAATTTCATGGACCCTGTTACGTTTGAACAAATTGCAGCAGACAAAACTGCAATGGGCGATGCAGCGAAATGGTTAAAAGACGACTCGAACGAGAAGTGCACCATCATGCTGTTTAATGGTGTTCCATTAAACGTTAGTGCGCCAAACTTTGTGGTATTAAAAATTGTTGAAACCGATCCGGGTGTTCGTGGCGATACCTCTGGCGGTGGCGGTAAGCCTGCGAAACTTGAAACAGGTGCTGTAGTACGCGTACCTTTATTTGTTCAGCAAGAAGAAAGCGTTCGTGTAGACACCCGTACAGGTGAATATTTAGAGCGTGCATAATCTTGATTGAATAGATTATGATGAAAGGGTGATAGATTATCACCCTTTTTTTATGCCAAAGTAGTACATTAAAATAACAAAATAAGGAGTAAAGTCACGAGCTTAAGTTTCACAAAAATACGTTTTAAAGGGCATTTCGTGTTTCAAACAATGAGGTTATAAATGGATAATATACAAAGGAAATCTACCCTCAGCGCAAAACTTGGTTGGAGTTTGGTTGCCATTATTGGCGCAGTTTCATTTGGAATCCTTGCCATCAGTCGAGGTGAGCATGTCAACGCCGTTTGGCTCGTGCTCGCGGCCATCTGTGTTTACAGCATTGCGTATCGTTTTTACAGTTTATTCATCGCCACCAAAGTATTTGAATTAAATTCACGACGGTTAACCCCTGCACATCGTTTAACCGATGGCTTAGATTATGTTCCAACCAATAAATATGTATTGTTTGGGCATCACTTTGCTGCAATTGCAGGTGCAGGGCCTTTGGTTGGTCCTATTCTTGCCGCGCAGATGGGTTATTTGCCAGGCACTATCTGGCTTTTGGTCGGTGTTGTGGTGGCTGGTGCAGTACAAGACTTTATGGTCTTGTTTATCTCGACGCGCCGAGACGGACGCTCGCTGGGTGAAATGGCCAAACAAGAGCTTGGTTCTTTTGCGGGTGTGGTTGTGATGCTGGGTGCACTGGGCGTCATGATTATCATTCTAGCGGTTCTGGCACTGGTGGTGGTCAAAGCATTGGCACACAGTCCATGGGGCGTATTTAGTATTGCCGCAACCATTCCAATCGCACTCTTTATGGGTGTGTATATGCGCTATTTACGTCCGGGTAAAATCGCCGAAGTTTCTATCATTGGCTTTGTACTGATGATGCTGGCCATTGTGTATGGTGGACATATTGCAGCCGATCCATATTGGGGGCCATTTTTCACCCTGACAGGTACACAACTCACTTGGTGCCTAATAGTTTATGGCTTTATTGCTTCGGTATTACCGGTTTGGTTACTGCTTGCGCCACGTGATTATTTATCAACTTTCTTAAAAATTGGTGTGATTGCTGGTCTGGCAATCGGTATTATGGTGGCATTACCTGAGCTCAAAATGCCAGCGGTCACACATTTTATTGATGGGACGGGTCCAGTATTTTCTGGTAGTTTGTTCCCGTTTTTGTTTATTACCATTGCCTGTGGTGCGATTTCAGGTTTCCACGCCTTGGTTTCAAGTGGCACGACACCAAAACTGGTCGATAACGAAGTCAATATTCGTATGATCGGTTATGGCGGTATGTTAATGGAATCATTTGTGGCCATCATGGCCATGATCTGTGCAACAGTACTGGATCCGGGAGTGTACTTTGCCATTAATGCACCGGCAGCCGTTTTAGGGACCACAGTCGAAACCGCAGCAGAAGCGGTGCGTAACCTTGGTTTTGTGGTTACCCCAGAAGCATTAACCTTGCTGGCTCAAGAAGTAGGTGAGTCGACTATTTTATCGCGTACGGGTGGAGCACCAACCTTTGCCATTGGTATGGCGCACATCATCTCTGAAATTTTCAACAATCGCTCGATGATGGCTTTCTGGTATCACTTTGCAATCTTGTTTGAAGCTTTATTTATTTTAACCGCAGTTGATGCCGGTACCCGTGCATGCCGTTTTATGGTTCAGGACACTGTTGGTATTGTGATTCCCGCAATCAAAAAATCAGGCTCATTTGTGGGGAATATTATCGGTACTGCTGTTGCTGTGGGTGGATGGGGCTTCTTCGTTTATCAAGGCGTAGTTGATCCGCTTGGTGGGATTAACTCGTTGTGGCCGCTGTTTGGTGTAGGTAACCAAATGCTTGCTGCAATGGCACTGATTTTAGGTACAGTCATCTTGTTTAAGATGAAAAAAGAAAAGTATGTTTGGGTCACGATTGTTCCAACAATTTTCTTACTTATTACCTGTATGACGGCTGGCTGGCAAAAGATTTTCCACGAAAATCCAAAAATTGGCTTTTTGGCACAGGCCAACCGTTTTTCAGATGCAATTGCTCGTGGTGAGCTATTAAAACCAGCAAAAACAATGGCAGAAATGCAAGCTGTAGTGATTTCAAATCAAATCAATGCAGTGCTATGTGGTTTCTTTATGGTGGTTGCAATCGTCATGGTAATTGCGTCGATTGGTGTGATTCGTCGTGCGCTTGCAAGCAAAGTCCCTACGGTCAATGAAGCACCTGCTGTGTATGAGGATGCAGATGCGTCTACCGTCACACAAGGAAAATAGCGATGGAACTAAGAATTGGAAAAAATGGTAAAGCGATGATTGTGAAAATCATCAAAATGACCATTATGTCGCAAAAAGATCTGCTTCTCTCACCTAAAAATTGGTCGAGAATTGCAAATTTATTTAAGCGCTTACAGCAAAGTTTTCGCTTGATGGTAGGGGTGCCTGATTATCAGACTTATTTGGATCATATGAAGAAGCACCACGCGGATTTGACCCCGATGGATGAAAAAACTTTTCATCGCTATTGTGTCGACTCTCGCTATCCATCGAAAGGTGGAAATTTGAAGAAATGTCCGTGTTAATCGTTATGTAATTGCTTTAGAAAAAATAAAAAACGGTGTATGTTTGAGCATATGCCGTTTTTTTATGAGCCATTTCAATGTGGAAAAAACAACAATTAGAATCATCGACATATGTAAAAGAACATTCATCTCTTCAACATCATATTGAACATTACACGCCAAGCATTCAGCTTTTTTTAAATCAGATTAATCAGATCATTTTAGATAAACCGGTTCAAACCAAGTTGTCCTTGGTCTGTTTGCTGGCCAGTGGGCATGTGCTATTTGAAGATTTACCGGGATTAGGTAAAACAACTTTGGCCAGTGCTTTGGCTAAGCTTGCGGGGTTGCACTTTAATCGGATTCAATTTACCAACGATATGCTGGCCAGTGATGTGATTGGCATGAATATGTTTAATCAAAAAGAATCTAATTTTGAGTTTAAGCATGGCCCTATTTTTACCCAGATTTTACTGGCCGATGAAATCAATCGTTGTAGCCCCAAAACGCAAAGTGCGCTGTTGCAAGCGATGGAAGAGGGCGTAGTGACCTTAGATAGTGTGACATATAAACTCCCCGAGCCATTTTGGGTGATTGCTACACAAAATCCAATTTTTCAGAGCGGCACTTATGCACTTCCTGAATCGCAGCTCGATCGTTTCCTCATGCGACTGAGCTTGGGATATCCATCACGTGCGGCAGAAAAAAGCCTCTTGCTCGATGCCTCAAGACAGACACTTCTTGAGCAAATTACACCTGTATTGAGTCATGGCGATATTGTGGTGATGCAACAATGTGTGCAGCAGGTATATTTAAGTGATGTCGTATTAAATTATATATTAGACTTGGCTTCTTACAGTCGCTTGCAATCACATGGTCTTTCAACACGCGCTCTACTCGCAATTAAAATGGCTGCTCAGGCATTGGCATTTGTGGAAGGTCGTGAATATGTCATTACAGACGATATACAAACAGTGTTTCCAGCGGTGGCTGCACACCGTATGAAAATGACCGAGCAGGATGCTCACTTACTCATGGACCAGGTGGAGGTCAATGATTAGGAGTTTGGATAATGCGGACACTTTGGCAGCGATGGTTAAAAAAACGTTTTCGGATGGAACAAAGTACCATCTTGAAGCAACGTGATATTTTGATTTTTTTGCATCCACAAGGCATTTTGTTTCTGTTATTAATTGTCATTACATTTATTGCCGGGATTAATTATGCCAATAATCTGATTTTGGGATTTTGCTTTTTAATTACGTCATTGCTGTGCCTGAGTGTGTATCTTAGCTTTAAACAACTCCATCAACTCAAACTAGAAATTTTTTGTCCTGAAGTTGGACAGGTCAATCATGTATTGCAAATCCAGCTTCAGTTTAAACAGTCAAATCACGCGATCAGATACTTAATGATTCATTTGCCTGAATCTCAGCAACGTATATTACTCAACCAAATGAGCGACAGTATCATATTAGAATTTATACCAACGACACGAGGTGCGTTTGAATTGCCTCGGATAAAAATTATGTCGAGTTATCCGTTTGGAATTGTACAAGCTTGGACGTATTTACAGGTGACACAAAAAATATGGATTGCACCCGCAAGTATCAGTATCGAGATGGAAGACAAGTATGTGCAGCTTAAGCAGCAACATGATTTGGATGACTTTCGTGAACTGCAAGCTTATCGAGAAGGAGATACGCTACAGCATGTTTCATGGAAGCATCTTGCACGTGGGCAAGGATGGCTAACCAAACAATTTGAACCACACATTGAGCACAATCAGCTGGTGATTGATTACAGCGCGCTCTCTGGTCACGAACATGAACAAAAATTAAGCTGGATGATGCATTTGATTGAAATGAGCGAGCAAGCTGATCGCTCTTTTTCACTGATTTTACCGCAAACTCATTTAAAGCCATCCATGGGACCTAATCACTCGATTCAGGCCCGAAAATTACTGGCGCAGGCCTGATATGGATAAGCAACTTTATTTTGCTGTACTACCACTCACGATCATGGTGCTTGTGGCTCAATTTGCTTATATGCCGGCGTCGGTGTCTTTGATTTGGCTCATTATGTTGCTGGTAATCGTATGGCGATATTTTTATGCTGCGCAAAAGCCTATTTCTAAATTATTTTTGGTTGCACTGGTGTGTACGGCCCTTGGTCTGATTTATTTATCTTTTAAAACCTTTTTGGGTGTCGAGGCGGGCGTAGCATTACTCACGACTTGCTTATATGCCAAATGTATCGAAAGCAAAAGTACCCGAGATTTATTGGTTGTATTTAATTTTGGTCTCTTTGTCTGTGCCAGTTTATTTCTACATAGTCAGTCAGCCTTGATGCTTATTGGCGTTTTGGTTGGGCTGATATTTTGTTTAATTGGATTATATCGTATTCAAATTCATGGTTTTATAGAGACGAACTCTACGCGATCATCTATCAAGCATGATGTGATTTTAACAATACGAACTATTTTGATTGCAACTCCGTTTTTCCTGATTTTATTTATATTTTTTCCCCGCTTTCCACCACTTTGGCATGTTCCGCTTACCTCTCACCAGGGCATGACTGGAATGAGTGACCGGATGTCGCCGGGTGACATTGCAGAATTGTCTCAATCGACCGCCTTGGCTTTTCGTATTATGGGTGATCTTACGCAATTGCCCATACAGCAACAGCGCTATTGGCGTGCGATGGTGCTTGATCAGTATGATGGCGTTGTCTGGACGAGCCATACGGTGAATCAGCTTCCAATACGTAACGAAATATTCCCTCATCAGGCGGTTCGCTATCAATATTTATCGGCCTTGCCGAATCAGTCATGGATCATGGGATTAGATCAATCAGGCGTGCGCGATCCAAATTATCAGCAGTATGCTGATGGCAGTATTAAACAAATTCGAAGACCATCAGGCAATATACCTATCGAATTGTATTGGATGCAAACACAGACCAATACTACTGCACGAGCGATACAGTTAAGACAAGCACTAGATGCACCCCAACAGCTTGCACCGCAGACTTTTGCACTTGCACAACAGCTCTGGCAGCAGAGTAGTTCGAATCCAAGTCTTTATATCGAGCGCGTACTACACTGGTATCAAACACAAGGTTTTGTTTACACCTTATCGCCTGGCGTACTGAGCGGTAACAGAATGGATCAGTTTCTTTTTGAGCGCAAACAAGGATTTTGTGAGCATTATGCATCGAGTTTTGTACTGTTGATGCGCTATGCAGGTATTCCGGCAAGAATAGTGGTGGGGTATCAAGGCGGACAGCTCGCACCCGATGCAAAAAGTTGGGAAGTTCGCCAGCTTGACGCTCATGCATGGACCGAAGTTTATTTAAATGATACATGGCAACGCATCGACCCGACTGCCGTGATTGCACCAGCTCGAATCGATGAAGGTATGCAACGCTATCTTGAGGGCAACCAAAATGTCTGGGGTAATCAGGCGCAAAGTGGATGGGCAAGACATAATTTTAATTTTTTAAAAACACTCATCATCTGGCGCGATTATTTTGACTATCAATGGCAAAGTAAAGTAGTGGGCTATGATGTAAATCGTCAGCAGAATTTTTTGGCAGGTTTGGGGATTTTTTCCAGTACCAAAGCTATGTTGATGATGTTGAGTTTGATTGCTGTGGTCGTCATCATTTTTGTGTGGGGCCATGGTTATTTTTATCGACCTAAATGCTCAAGACTTAAGCGCTTGATTAATGGCTTTAGCCATAAGATTCATAGACCACTGCAAAAAAATAAAAGTGAAACCTTCAAATCATGGTTTCAGCGACTTTCGATGCATGTAAAACATACAAAACCTTTTGATGATGCGATTGCTGTACATGAAAAAATTCAGTTTTCGGGTGAATTTTCAGACAAAGATTATATAAAATTCAAAGAATTGCTTAAACTGTGTGCATCTGAATTAAAGTCGTTAGAAAAAGCTTGTGTTCGTAAGGGAAACTGAATATTATTGCAACCACTTAGGCGTATAGCTCAGTTGGTTAGAGCGCTACGTTGACATCGTAGAGGTCTCCAGTTCGAGTCTGGATATGCCTACCAAGATAAAACAAGGGTTTACAAGCAATTTCAATGACTTGTAAGCCCTTTTTTTATTGTCTGGCGTTTGTGATTTTGATTAAAGTGACAACAACATTGCAGAAATAAACAATAAATTGCACCAAGAAGAGGATGAATGAAGCTCTTAATTAAAAAAGTAAATGATCTGGAGTCTTTAAATTTGCTATCATTTCAATTTCACAGACGTTTTAAACCGTTTATACAATGACAACTAGAGTATATCTTAACCTAACCCATTCACCTGGTACCAAAAGCGCTGATAACCGTAATCAAAAAGAAAAGTTTATCGATTATTGTGAGAATAAATACTTATCTAATCAAGAATTCAATCTTGGAATAAAACAATCTGAGCTTACTCTTGAGGAAAAAATTGAAAAACAAAAATGTTTTGATGCTGTTAACTTAAAATTTCCTCCAGAATATTACTTTTCCTTAGGGCTTATCATATTACCTTTTTTATTTTTTTCATTTTTAATGATTAAAGGATCCTTAGCTATAAAAAGATCTCACAAAAGTACTTCTTTCCATTCTAAAAAACAATTTGGGATGATTTTTAAAACTTTCATTGCTGTAATATTAACCATTACATTTTGGGTTTTTTTAGTGATGTTATACAACATGTATTTAAATCAAAAATATTCATTCTAAATGAATGTTTGAGATGTAAAAGTTGTATTCATCTCCCCCATATAAGAGGGAGTTCATTATGAATACTCAATAAAAATCCTTAACTTACATCCACAATCACAAAATACTTTTTGACTTGCTCTACCACTTCAAAACGACCCTGAAAGTTTGGGGGAATAATGCCCGCTTCACCGGCAGCAACCTCGATAAATTGCTCTGATTGAGCATCATGAATGCGTACTTTTCCTTGAATGACGCTAAAAAATTCTTGTTTGTTCGGACTGAACTGAATATTCCATGACCCAACTTCACATTCCCAAATGCCGCAATTCATTGCGGGATGTTGATAAAGATCATAGGTTAGGCGCTTCGGATTGCCACTGACTAAACGGTCAGGTCGCGGATAGTCTACGCTTACATTAGCAACAGTTTGGCCAGAGCCTGCCAAGTAAATAGATGACATAACGTTCCCCAAAGAAATTTTTGAAATTATACGTCTAATTGATACGGTCTGATTATTATTTTTGAATATTCAATTAAAATTAGTTTAATATGATCATAACTAAAATATCACGATGATAATTTTAAATGGTATGCGTTCTCATTTTATAATGATTTTTAGTTAAAATATGATGAATCGTTAACAAGGGTTTAAAATCATATTTTATTTAAGTATTTAATTTTTATTAAATTTTATTTATCTTAAAATTAGCTTAATTACAAAAAAATATAATCACACTGAGTATTTTTTAAGTTTTCCTAAGAATCTCTTCATTTTTCATTTTGATACTGAGTTTATCGAATATTTGGAATATTCAAATGAGCCTAGTATTTAAAGAACACTTTCCAATTGAAGTGAAAGATAAAAAAACACAACTCAACATGTTTTGTGTGGACGAAGCTCATCCACTCAGATCACAGTGTGAACAGTTTGTACAAGATCGTTTTCGTGCCATTTATGCAGCTGAAATTTATCAGTTCATGCCAGTCTTTTTGGCAGTGTTTGATTGCAATATGCACTGTCAAGCTGTCGTAGGAATTCGATTAGCTGCGACTCACACACTCTTTCTGGAGCAATACTTAGATAAACCAATCGAGCAAATGATCAATGATAAAACTGGTCGTGTGTTTACGCGTGAGCAGGTAATTGAAGTTGGGAATTTGTCGGGGATCCATCATGGTAGTTCGCGTTTAATTATCGGCTTTCTCACATGGATACTGGCACAGAATCATTTTAAATGGGTGAGTTTTACAGGGCATCACCATCTCATTAACAGCTTCAAAAAGTTGGGTCTATCTTTGCTTGATTTAAGAGATGCCGACCCCGAGCGACTGGAAGATGGTTATGAGCATTGGGGAAGTTATTACAGCCATCATCCGCATGTATTTGCAGCAGATGTTATGCAATGTGCGTTTAATTTAAATCAGCTCAATATCTTTAATGCAATGGGTTTGGAAGCACTTCGTGAGGATATCGATCATGTTGCCTAAACTAACCGAGTTTAAATCCAGATTGCAGCAATTGAGCTTGAGTGCTCCAAATGTGGTTGCACTTCGTGATCAGGATCAAGAGATCACCTATAAAATGCTTTGGTCGGAAATTCAAGCCAGACAAACACAATTGACACAGCTGTCAACTCGTATGGTGGCTTTGTTTTTAGAAAACTCGGTCGATTTACTACTCTGGGATTTAGCTTTACTTTTTGCTGACATTCCCACCATATTATTGCCTCCATTTTTTACCCATTCACAACTGCAATATTGTCTTGAAATTTCTCAAGCCGATCTAATTATTACTCAGTCTGATTTTATTTTAGAGGGTCAGGCGAGCTATGAAAAACAGCATGGGTACTGGCGTTTAAAAGCACCTCTACACAGTGCGTTACCAGAAACGACTCAAAAATTAACCTTTACGTCGGGCACTACGGGTCAACCCAAAGCTGTGTGTTTAGGAAGTGAACAAATTCTAACAGTCGCGCAATCACTCTGCCATGCGATTGCTTCATCTCAGCCTGAAACACATTTAGCCCTAATGCCGCTAGCGGTGTTACTTGAAAATATCGGCTGCTATGCCATTTTAATGTGTGGCGGCAGCATCCAGTTGGCCAAAGCAGCCGAACTAGGATTGCGCGGCGCAAGTAGTGTTGATATACAAACTTTCGCAAAATTTATTCAAAGTTCACAGCCACAGAGTCTGATTTTAGTTCCTCAGTTTCTTGCTTTGCTGGTCGAGGCCGTTTCCACCAAACTCATTCGCGCTGAATGCTTTCGGTTTATTGCGGTTGGCGGTGGGCATGTCAATCCAGAATTGCTCAAGAAAGCCAATAAACTTCAATTACCTGTCTATCAAGGCTACGGACTTTCAGAGTGTGCTTCAGTCGTGGCATTGAATACACCAGAAGCGAATCGTGCAGGGAGCGTGGGTAAACCCTTGTCGCATGTACAGGTTAAAATTGCTGAAGACGGCGAAATTTTAGTGGCCAATAACCGCTGCCTTGGATACCTGAATCATCCACAAATGCCAGACCTATACTGGCCGACAGGTGATTTAGGACATCTTGACCAAGATGGCTTTTTATACATTCGTGGTCGTAAAAAGCATCAGTTCATTACCAGTTTTGGTCGTAATGTTAATCCTGAATGGGTCGAAGCGCTTTTAAGTCAGACGGGCGTCGTGGGGCAAGCTTTTGTTTATGGTGAAGCTTTACCAGAAAACTACGCGCTGCTATGGCCGGTGAATACAGCCATTACCAACGAACAGATCGATCAGATTATTCAACATGCCAATCATCAGTTGCCTGATTACGCTCAGGTCAAACACTGGGTTCGGCTTACAGAACCCTTTAGCCCCAACAATCAACTTGCCACTGCAAATGGCCGATTGCGTCGCGATGAAATCGCACGTCGTTTTCAACATGTTTTTTCTGCTTAAAGGAATCTACTATGCAATTTTTTCAACAACTTCAAAATGCAACCGCTCAGGAAAGACAGAAACTTTTTTCAACCTCCCTGATTGAAGATGCGTTAAATAGCCGTTTGTCACTTGAACAGTACTGTGCATTTTTAAGCCAGGCCTATCATCATGTGCGCTTTACAGTACCCCTCATGATGGCCGCAGGCGCACAACTTCCAGAGCGTCTGTCTTGGTTGCAACCTGCCATTTGCGAATATATTGAAGAAGAAGCAGGGCACGAGCAGTGGATTTTAAATGACCTCAAAGCTTGCGGTGTAGATCCAGAGATTGTCAAAAATAGCCGCCCGTGCCAGCCAATCGAATTGATGGTGGCATTTTTATTTGATCAGGTTAGACGCGTCAACCCTATTGCGTTGTTTGGTATGGTTAATGTGCTTGAAGGCACTAGTGTGTCAGTGGCCACCGAAGCAGCAGAGAAAATTCAGCAACATCTAAACTTACCGAATAAAGCATTTAGCTACTTAAAGTCGCACGGTAGTTTAGATATTTCGCACATGCAAAATTTTGAAAAACTCATGAACAGTGTGACCGACGAAAAAGATCAACAAGACATTATTCATTGTTCAAAAGTCGTGTTCTCGTTATATACCCAGATGTACGAGCAAGTTCCAGCGCTCGGTCTGCGATTCGCTGCATAAAAGAGGAGTGACAGGGATGCAATTATCGAATGCACATGTGGTACTAACCGGTGCAAGTGGGGGAATCGGAGTTGCCCTCTGTGATGCACTTTGTAAAGAAGGCGCTAAAGTTTTGGCGATTGCGCGAAATACACAGGCTTTATCGTCTTTGCAGCAAAAATATACGGGGCAAATCAAAGTTCTGCGTGCAGATTTACTCAATTTTGAAGATCTAAACAAGGTCATTCAGACTGCTCAGCAAATTGATGGCTTAAATCTGCTGATCAATGCCGCGGGAGTAAATTGCTTTGCTACTTTAGATCATCAAACACCTGAGCAAATTCAGAAATTGGTGCATTTAAATGTCACTGCGCCCATGAGCTTAACAGCAGGTTTGATTTCAAAATTAAATGCGGGTGGTCAGGCCAAGATTGTCAATGTTGGTTCCATCTATGGCTCATTGGGTTTTGCAGGATACACCACTTATTGTGCCACTAAATTTGCCTTAAGAGGCTTCTCGGAAGCACTTAGACGAGAGCTTGCAGATAGCAATATTCAGGTACTTTATGTGGCGCCACGCGCGACCCAGACCACCATGAACAGTCAGGCAGCTATCGATTTGATGAAGGCGATGGGAAGCAAGGCAGACAGTCCAGAACTGGTGGCTAAAGTGATCGTGCAATCCATTTTGCAAGACAAACAAACCATCTACATTGGTTGGCCTGAACGTGGTTTTGTCATGATGAATTCGATCATGCCGCATGTGATTGATCAGGGCGTGCGTAAGCATCTCACGTTGATTCATCAATTAGGACACTAAGTTAAATATAGGCACTCAAGGTTTTGTGATCAAACAAAACCTTTTTTGTTTTACTCAATTGTTAAAAATTGCGATGGAATGTTATTTTCAAAACGATTAAATACTAAGTAATTGAAATTTAATATGATTGATTGGTACTAAAAAAGGACATTAAATTGATTAAATATTGACCGTTTTGTATTTCAGTGTTAATGTTAGTTCAAGGCCAACATATTCTTCCTGATTTCAAGGATAACTTAGTCAGGTGAACACAGATATGCAAGCCTGAATACGACTGCGTTAAACATCAGAATATTAGTGCCGTAACGCTGATATTACATGTTGCTGAAAAGCCCGTTAAGCGGGCTTTTTTAATGGTTTTTTTAAAATATTTTCAATAAAAAACCGCCCAAATGGGCGGCCTTTTCTGTGGGTAAATTAGATTTTACCAACAAGGTCGATAGAAGGAGCAAGTGTTGCTTCGCCTTCTTTCCATTTAGCTGGGCATACTTCACCTGGGTGAGCGTGAACGTATTGCGCTGCTTTTACTTTACGAAGAAGTTCTTGAGCGTCACGACCGATACCACCTGCGTTGATTTCAACGATTTGGATTTTACCTTCAGGGTCGATCACGAATGTACCGCGGTCAGCAAGACCAGCAGATTCGATTAACACGTCAAAGTTTTTAGAAAGCGTCCAAGTTGGATCGCCTACTAATGGGTATTGGATTTTTTTGATTGCTTCTGAAGTGTCGTGCCAAGCTTTGTGTGTGAAATGCGTGTCAGTAGAAACACCATAAATTTCAACACCAAGGTTTTTGAATGCTTCGTAGTTGTCAGCCAAATCTTCTAATTCTGTTGGGCAAACAAAAGTAAAGTCTGCAGGATAGAAGAATACAACAGACCATTTGCCTTTAAGATCGGCTTCAGTGACTTCAACAAATTGACCTTGATGGTAAGCTGTTGCTTTAAATGGTTTAACTTCAGTATTAATTAAGCTCATCAATTTCTCCATATATCATGAATGAGATGTTATCGTTAACTTTAAAACTTAAAATAGAATAAAGAACTTTGATTTATTGGGGAAATAGTATTTTTGCATAAACAATATCGGAAAAATGAATTGAATATACAATTGCCTAACATTTCTCCATCCGATCGCTATTACAACTCTAGGCAAATTGTATGATCGTTCTATGACAGCCTTCAGCACGCCGCATTCTTGTTTGTATTGAGGCGTATGTGATTAATTTCAAGCGCATTCACAAAAAAAGAAATAGACTGAATGACTTTCGTTCATGCATATTCCCGCGTAAAATGGACGATCTATTGAAAATGATTAGGAATACTTATCTGTGCATAGTGGTTTAGATGTAGATCAAATGGTTATGGTGCGTGACCGACATCGCTTAAATCGACTAGGCAAGGATAAAGATAAAAATCCAGAGCAATATCAGTCTTTATTTGAGAAATCCAATGCTCAAGTCAAAGCACGCCTAGCACGTTTACCCAACATTAAACTGAATCAGGATCTGCCAGTTACCCAATATGCAGACCAATTGATTGCAGCAATTCAAAAACATCAGGTGATTATTGTAGCCGGTGAAACCGGTTCAGGAAAAACCACACAGTTACCTCAAATTGCTATGCTGGCTGGTCGTGGTCTTACTGGCATGATTGGTCATACGCAGCCGCGTCGTTTGGCAGCACGCAGCGTATCTCAGCGTATTGCAGAAGAAGTGGGCGAAAAGCTAGGCGAATCAATCGGTTTTAAAGTGCGGTTCAATGAGCAAGGTTCGAATGATTCCATCGTGCGCCTCATGACAGACGGTATCTTACTGGCTGAGTTAGGACATGACCGCTTTTTAAATAAATACGACACCATCATCATCGATGAAGCGCATGAGCGTTCATTGAATATCGACTTTATTATGGGTTATCTCAAACAAATTTTGAGCAAACGCCCTGATCTAAAAGTCATCATTACTTCGGCAACGCTAGATGTAAACCGTTTTAGTGCTTATTTTAATCATGCACCCATTTTTGAAGTGGAAGGTCGAAGCTTTCCGGTTGAAGTCCGTTATCGCCCAATTTCTGAGCTAAGTATTGGCAGTAGTGATGACGATGAGTTTGATGATTTTGAAGAGAATTTACCGCGCGCAGTGGTACAGGCAGTTGAAGAATGCTTTGCCGATGCCGAAGAAAAAGGCCATCCGCAGCATGCAGATATCCTGATTTTTTCAAGTACTGAACAGGAAATTCGAGAGTTACAAGAAACATTAGAAAAATATGGCCCGAAGCATACCGAAATTTTGCCGCTATACGCTCGTTTGGGTTTAAGCGAACAACAAAAGATTTTTACGCCGGGAAATAAAGGCCGTCGAATTATCATTTCGACCAACGTTGCCGAAACCGCGCTGACCGTACCCAATATTCGCTATGTCATCGATAGCGGCTTTGCGCGAATTTCGCGCTATAACTATCGCTCTCGTGTACAGCGCTTACCCATAGAAGCCATTTCACAAGCCGCAGCAAATCAGCGTAAAGGACGCTGTGGTCGTATTGCGCCGGGTGTATGTATTCGTCTATACAGCGAAGAAGATTTTACTAGCCGTCCGGCCTTTACTGAGCCTGAAATTAAACGAACCAATTTGGCTTCGGTTATTTTACAGATGCAAAGCTTGGGCTTGGGGCGCGTTGAAGAATTTGACTTTATTGAACCGCCAGACCATCGTTTAGTCAATGACGGACGCAAGCTGTTGGTCGAGCTGGGCGCGTTTAATGAACAAAAAGCCACACTGACTCAAGTTGGGCAAATCATGGCACGCATGCCGATCGATCCGCGTTTGGCGCGTATGATTGTCGGCGGTTCTCACTTTGGCGTGTTGAACGAAATTTTGGTGGTGGTGAGTGCCCTCGCGGTACAAGATCCGCGTGAGCGTCCTGCCGACAAACAAGTGCAAGCCGATCAGAAACATGCGTTGTTTCGTGAAGCTGACTCTGACTTTTTGTTTTATCTTAAACTCTGGGATACCTTAAAAAATAGCCCGGAAACATCGAGTGAAAATAAACGTCGTCATTTTGCTCGTCAGCATTTTCTGAGCTGGTTACGTTTGCGCGAGTGGAAGCAAACCCATGCACAGTTGGTCGATCTGGCAAAAGGCTTAAATTTATCTTTTAATGAAAAAACTGCCACCTATGAAAATTTGCATCGCGCACTGCTAACAGGCTTGCTGTCGTTTATTGCCAATAAAACCGATGAACGAAACATTTATATGGCTGTACGCCAGCAAAAAGCCAAAGTGTTTCCAGCGAGTACGCTGCACAAATCGAATACGGCATGGGTCATGGCCTTCGAAATGGTCGAAACCTCACAGGTGTATTTAAGAACTTTGGCCAAAATCGATCCGGAATGGATATTGCTTGCGGCACGAGATTTACTGAAATATCACTACTACGAGCCACACTGGTCGAAAAAAACAGGCTTGGTACAAGCTTATGCACAAATTTCGCTGTTTGGCCTGATTGTAGAGCCAAAGCGGCTGGTCAATTTTGAAAAAGTTGACCATCCTGCTGCGCGTGAAATTTTTCTACGTGATGCGCTCACGACTGGCAATTTAGGCATCACGCCACCATTTTTAAAGCATAATTTACTTAAGCTCGAAGAAGTTGAGCGAGTTGAAGACAAGTTGCGTCGCCGTGATTTAGTGGTTGATGAAGAAACAGTCTATCAATTTTATGCCGAACGTGTTCCTGCCGAAATAGCAAGTCGACGTAGTTTTGAAGATTGGCGTGCAACGGTTGAACCCAAACAGCCCCGTTATTTATTTATTGATGACGATGCGCTCTGGCAAAATGATCGACCAACCACGCAACAATTTCCGGATTATTTGCAAAATGGTGAACTCCGTCTGGCCACCAGTTATCGTTTCGATCCGAGTCATGATGAAGACGGTGCAACGGTTAAAATTCCAGTGCAGGCACTGCCACAAGTGGATGGAAATCGTTGGTCTTGGGGGATACCGGGTTGGCGTCTGGATTTAATCGAAGCTTTGCTTAAATCTTTGCCTAAAGACAAGCGTCGTCATTTGGTTCCCATTCCCGATACAGCCAAAAAACTGATGCAATCAGTTGATGCTGTCCATTTAAATCAGCATATTTTTAAATTTTTGGCTTTTGCACTTCGTGGCGAAGAGATCACCGAAAAAGATTTCTCTTTTGAGCGAATTGAGCAGTATCTGGTGCCGTTTATTGTGGTGACCGATGAAAAAGGGCGTATTCTTGAAAAAGGACGCGACCTTGCTGAACTCAAAGCGCGTTGTCGTACCGAAACTCATCGTCCGGTGAAACAGTTGAAAGGCGAGTTTCAACAATTTCCTGACAACTTCGTATTTGAAGCATCGCAGAAAGTGACGGGTGTGGTGGTAAAGCAGTATCAAGCCTTGGTACCTGCTAAAGCTTTTACTGCACTCGAGCAAAAAGATGAATCTGGCGTGGTCATTCAAACCTTTAACGATCAGCATGAAGCGATTAAGCAGCATCGTGAAGGTGTGATTCGCCTGATTCATATGCAGTTGGGGGATTTAACTCGCCAGTTGAAAAAGCAGATTTCCAAACCGCTTTTCTTGGCCTATTCACCTTTGGGTGAAAAAGCCAAACTCGAGCAAATGCTGGTGTATGCGACACTTCAGCTCAGCATCGATACCTTACCAGTCAATAAGGCTGAGTTTGAAGCACTGCTTAAACAGGTCAAACAGCAGTTCTTAACGCATGGACAGCAGGCTTTAGAAGTGATTTCCGATATCTTTGTTCAGTGGCAAGACATTCGTCGTCAACTGATGATGCTGGATGGCGATATTTTTGGTCGTAGCATTGACGATATTGAAGATCAGCTGGATTTAATGCAGCTTAGCGACTTTGTGTATACGCAAGGGTCAGAGGTTTGGCTTGAATATCCACGTTATTTAAAAGCATTATTAATGCGTTTAGATCGTTTACCCAATAATTTAAAGCGTGATGAGTCGGCCATTGCCAATGTTGACCCTTGGATGGATAAGCTCTTTAAGTTTAAGCATAAACCTGAACTTAAAGAGATTTATTTTATGGTTGAAGAACTGAGAATCTCACTGTTTTCACAACCCATGAAAACCAAGATGCCAGTGTCATCATCACGTCTGCAAAAAGCTTGGCAGCGTTTAGGAATTCAATAATCCCCGCATTCTCATAAGGAGTTTTACATGGGCGTACGTATTACCGGTACAGGTTTGTACCATCCAGCCGAATCGATTAGTAACCAAGAACTGGTCGAAAGTCTTAATGCCTATGTAGAACAGTACAATCAGGACAATGCTGAGAAAATCGCTGCGGGTGAGTTGCCAGAGCGTTTAGGCTCAAGTGCTGAGTTTATTGAGAAAGCATCAGGGATTCAGCGCCGTTACGTGATTGAAAAATCAGGTGTACTTGATCCGTCACGCTTGCGCCCACGCCTTGAAGAACGTACCGATGACGAGCTTTCGATTCAAGCCGAATGGGGCGTGTGGGCAGCAAAGGATGCCATGACCAATGCGGGAGTAGCTCCGGAAGATATCGATGTCGTGATTTTGGCATGCTCTAATTTGCAGCGTGCCTATCCGGCAGTTGCTGTAGAAATACAGACGGCACTCGGGATCGAAGGATATGCCTATGATATGAATGTGGCATGTTCGGCGGCAACGTTTGGCTTAAAGCAGGCATATGATGCCATTAAGTCTGGCGCGCGCCGTGTGTTACTGGTCAATGTTGAAATTACTTCAGGCCATACCGACTATCGTTCACGCGATTGTCACTTCATTTTTGGTGATGTTGCTACGGCATCGATTATTGAGGACACCGAAACTAAAAATGGGTTTGAGATTTTAGATATCCATTTGTTTACCCAGTTTTCCAATAATATTCGTAATAACTTCGGCTTTTTAAATCGAAGCGAAGATGCGGTACGTGATGACAAGCAGTTCCGACAAGATGGCCGTAAAGTATTTAAGGAAGTGTGTCCTTTGGTGGCAAAAATCATCAGTACACAACTTGAAAAAAACCAAATTGAGGCAGAGTCGATCAAGCGTTTCTGGTTGCATCAGGCCAATCTGAACATGAATCAGCTGATTGCCAAACTGGTATTGGGTAAAGATGCTGAACCTGAGCGCACACCTATTATCTTAGATGAATTTGCCAACACGTCATCTGCGGGAGTAATGATTGCGCTGCATCGTACGGGTCATGAGGTCGAATCAGATGAATATGGCGTAATCTGTTCATTTGGTGCGGGTTATTCCGTTGGATCGATCTTGGTTCAAAAGCGACTAGCAAGCTAATTATTAGCGCATAAAAAATCCCGCATCGGCGGGATTTTTTATGCGCTAAGCGTTACTGAATAAAAGCTTTAACGCTGATGAGTGTACGATAAATGCCCCAGAGTAATGGAATACCCACCGCTAACCATGCCAACACCACCAGTAACAGGTGGTTGTTACTTGCAGTACTCGATTCAGTCGGAATCGCACTGGATACTTGTTGATTTTCATGATGTTTTTCGGCACTTTTTTGCTCGGCTTCAAGTTCGGCTGGCGTCATGAAATACTTGGGATTGACCGGACGAATACATAGGTTACAAATTAAACCCACAATTAATAAGCCTGCCAAAATAAACATGGTCTGGTTATAGACTTGGCTCGCTGCAAGGCCTAAACCAAGTTGATAGTCACGCATATTATTCACAATCACAGGCCCTAAAATACCGGCGGTAGCCCATGCGGTGAGTAATCGACCATGAATTGCGCCAACCATTTGGGTGCCGAATAAATCGGCCAGATAAGCCGGAACTGTAGCAAATCCACCTCCGTACATACTGATGATGATACAGATCGCCCCAACAAATAACAGCTTACTTTCCATTTGCGCTGCAAACGGTACAAAAGCGTATAAAGCCGCACCTAAAATAAAAAATACGCTATAAGTGACTTTACGCCCGATACGATCGGATAAACTGGCCCACGCAATTCGACCCCCAATATTAAATAGACTCAGCAATGCAGTGAAGCCGGCAGCGATTGCTGCAATAGTTTTGAGCTGATCTTGACTAAGTTCTGAAAATTTTAAAGGTAGCCCAATTAACTGACCCGCAAAAACCTCCTGAAGCATGGGTGAAGCCATGCCAATCACGCCAATCCCCGCGGAAACATTCATGCAGAGTACCGCCCAGACCAGCCAGAACTGAGGGATGCCCCAGATCTTTTTAACATGCACATGTTGTTTGGTAATAAATGCATTTTGCTGCATTTTGGCGCTCGGTTCCCAGCCTGCAGGTTTCCAGTTTTGTGCCGGAATTCGGTAAGTTAGGGCACCCGCAACCATAAATACAAAATAGACCAGCGCCATGCAAACAAAAGTCGCTGCCACGCCCACATTGGTTGGTGTTGAAAAGTGTGCCATTAATTCGACTGCAAGAGGTGAACCAATCATGGCACCGCCACCAAAGCCCATAATCGCCAAGCCTGTTGCCAAACCGCGGCGGTCGGGGAACCATTTAATTAGTGTACTGACGGGAGAGATATAACCCAAACCCAAGCCAATTCCGCCAATCACGCCTGATCCTAAAAGCATCAACCAGAATTGATGTAAATGAATGCCGAGCGCAGAAATCAGCATGCCGCCACACCAGCACAGCGCACTAATCAGTCCAGCCTTTCGTGGGCCAACGCGCTCTAACCATCCCCCCCAAATTGCAGCGGAGCTCCCCAGCAAAACAAAAAACAGCGTATACATCCAGCCGAGCGTCGAGATTTTCCAGTCACAAGTGGTAATAAACAATTGCTGAAAAAAGCCGACATCGGCAGCACAAGCGACAGGATCTTCAATTCCAATTGCTTTGGAGAGCGGTAGCCAGAACACCGAAAATCCATAGGCCATACCAATACACAGATGAATGGCAAGAGCGGCAGGAGGGACGAGCCAGCGATTAAAATCTGGCTTTGCAATGATTCTTTGCTTAGAAAGAAAGGGGGGCTGAGCGCCAGAGGTTGAATCTGTTGTTGCCATAACGTGATTTCCCTATTTTATTTGCTTCGATATACGTCATAGTTTGGCCTTTGTCGATGATTATTTATTGAGATCTGATTGAAAATCTGGTTGTTAGTATCGACAAATCTTAAAATTTTTTGGCGCAGACATGGAGTAGACGATTTTTCCATCATACAGGGAGTTTAAAAATAAGGAATCTTAAAAATATTGAGAATGTGGTTCTATTTAGAGTCGTAAGAATTCATCAAAATTATTATAAATTAATGTTTTAAACTATTTTTTTTATCAAGATATAAAAATTAGATCAAGAATAATCAAAAAAACAATGATGAATATCGCGGCGTAGTGAAATGAGTGCCGCTAAACCCAAATGATGTCGATTTTCCTTACTTAACTCATCATCCCACAATTAAGGCATCATTCTAAATGAATAAAGTATCTAATTTGCCTAAAAAAGCAACTAACTCAATGAAATTATAAAGAAAAAATTGACAATATAACAACTAAGTGTAAAGTTTTGTTTCTAAATTTTTACAACATGTAATCATTGAGTTTGAAATGAAAAAAACATTAATTGCGTCTTTATTGGCAGTCACTGCAACGTTCACAGGATGTGCAACCATTATTACGGGTTCAACCCAAACGATGTCATTTAAAAGCGTACCAGAAATTGCAACGATCACGATCACCAATAAAAAAGGTGAAAAAGTGCATATGGGACAAACTCCTGCGACTGTAACTCTGAAAAAAAGCGCCGGTTTTTTCCAGCCTGAAAACTATCAAGTCTCATTTTCTAAAGATGGATATCAAACTCAAACCATGCAAGTCAAGTCACGCTTAAATGGCTGGTATTTCGGTAATATTATTTTTGGTGGTCTGATTGGAATATTGATTGTAGATCCAATGACTGGCGCCATGTTTACTTTAAGCCCTAAAGATGTGAATGCAGTATTGGCAAGTAATGGCATTGATACTGCAAAAAATGAAAAAACACTTGCAGTGATTTTAAAACAAAATGTGCCTGAACAGGTGATGGCACGTTCTACCAAACTAAATTGATACAAAATACCCGCCTTCGAGCGGGTATTTTTTTATGAATCAATTGAGAGTTGTTTAAACAAGTTGCTATAAATCGAGTAGTGTTAGATGAAAAGTCATCTTATACTCAAGCTTTTAAGCCACTCACATCATGATGAAACGTCATAGTCTCGCGCTTTTGCTCCTTAGTTTATCGCTTACTGCATGTGATCGTTCACCAGAACAACCTGAGCCAAAGACATCGGCAGATCATGTATCGAGCGCAGTGCATTCGGCCTCTGCACCGATGCGCAGCTCCGAAGCTGTTCAAGCACAAAAGGCGCCAAAAGCAATTAACTATCAGGCCCAGTTTGAACAATCAGACAAACAAATTAGTCATTTCATGGACTTGCTCGACAATCCCAATACTTCGCAAACCCAGCGCGTCCAGATTTTGTGCGTCGATTGGCCCAATGTTTATAAATCTGAATACATACCGGCGCTGGTTCATTTAAAGCCAAATCAGTTTAATGAAACCAAATTGTTGGCAGAGCTCAAAACCGCGACGGATTACTATAAAGAAGGTTCTGGAATTGTATGTAAGTAACTTGGCACGGCACTGGTAGCTCGTTAAATGAGTTGAGTTCAATTTTAATTTTACTGAGTGATTAATACTGCCAGTAAAGTGGGGTGCCATAAATCTCGCTAAAGTAATCGATGACTGCACGAACATTCAGGGGTGGATGGCGTGCATTTGGATAAATTGCAGCAATGTATTGAGGTAGGGATTTAATCGAGACTTCATGCGGTTGAAGTAATTGAACTAAATCACCTGACTTTAACGCTTCTCCAATGAGCCAATCTGGGAACATGACAATACCCAGACCATCAAGTGCTGCACGCATAAGGCTCTCAGCATTATTCGATGTCATGAGTGCATGGACTGGTAATTGAGTCCATGCGCCGTCTGCTTCTTTAATTAACCAGCGATTTGGTCCTTCAAATCCTTTATAAACAAGCGCTTTATGCTCTAATAACTGCGCAGGTTGTTGAGGTTGTCCGTATCTGCATAAATATTCAGGTGATGCCGCAAGATAATATTTTTGTGCACCAAATACACGCGCGTGCAAAGATGAATCGTTGAGTACGCCTATACGAAAAACCAGATCGGTGCTGTCTCTAAATGGATCGATATATTCGTCGGTTTGAATCAGCTCAATCGAAAGTTTTGGATAGCGCTTACAGAGCCCTGTTAACCACGGTGCAATATGTCGTTGACCAAAAAAAACAGGCGCATTAATTCGAATGAGACCAGATGGCTCAACAGTCTTATCTTGTAAAGCTTCTTGAGCTTCGTCAAACTGATCGAGAATACGCTTGGCATATTCATAAAACAAATGACCCGATTCCGTGGGGGTAATTGCCCGTGTATTACGATAAAAAAGTTGCTGCTCCAGTGCATTTTCAAGCTGTTGAATGGTTCTTGAAATTAATGACGCTGAAACCACTTCTTTTCTGGCAACAGTAGAAAAATTTTGCGCATCATATACCTGAACAAATAAACGAAGCGCACGTATATCAATAGAATGTGAAAGATTCATTTGTGCAATATCTGCAAAAGTGATTTATAAATTATGCGGTTTTTAAAATGAATTGGCTAGATTAATATGCGTTGCTTTCAATACAACGATCGGGTTAATCATGCAATTGGTCTTTGTTCTGTTAACCATTTTAGGTGGAATGGGACTGTCTGTCGAAGCTGGGTTATTAGGCCCACTGGGTGCACAAGTCGGGGAGCTATGGGCAACATTCAGTATTTTTGGAGTTGGCGCAGCGCTCACATTTTTACTGATGCTGTTTTTTAGTCCGCGAAATACGCCTTCATTTTTCTCGATACCTTCTTGGCAGTTGCTTGGCGGTGTATTGGGTCCGATTTATGTGATTATTCTGACCATTACTACACCTGTGATTGGCATAGCCATGACCATGATTGGTATTTTAGCCGGACAGATTTTTAAAAGTCTGATGATTGATCACTTTGGTCTATTGGGTGTATCACATCGAAAAATCGATTCTAAACGTCTTATTGCTCTAGTTTTTATTGTGATTGCACTTATTTTGGTTGCACGAGGATAGCGAATATGATCACAACATTTATGATTCTATTGGCAGTGTTTGGTGGTGCCATGTTGAGTGTTCAAGCTGCAATTAATGGCCAACTTGGAAGTCAAGTTGGTGTGTTTAAAAGTGCGTTTTTAACCTTTTCGGTTGGCGCATTAATTACTGCCTTATTAATTTTTTATTTCGAACCCAGACATTCACTGACTTTGCTTGATGTACCTAAATGGCAATTATTAGGTGCTTTTTGTGGTGTGCCATATATTGTTGTTATGGTGCTGGCTGTACAGCGTATCGGGACCGCTGTTGCAACAGTTGCTGTGATTTTCGGTCAGTTGCTCATGAGTATGTTGATCGATAATTTTGGCTGGTTAAATAATGAAGCCTTGCCTTTTTCTATTGAACGATTCGCGGCATTAATTTGTTTGGGTATAGCGCTTTACTTTATCTACTCAAGCAGTAAGACGATGCAATCTAAGGCCGAAAAAGTATCAGACCTAAAGTCTCCTAAATAGCAAAAAGATATCAGATACTGATTGACGAATTTCATGTTTATTATATGTTTCGTCTCTTATTTGAATCATCTATAAATAGACATAAGTTAGAAGATGCAAAAACCCCGAAAGGGGTTTTTTAAAGTTAATTAAAATATAAAAATTTATGAAAATTGAATGAAAAATTTTATAAAAATGAGTATTAAAAATTGGGGTGAGACCTAAGATTTACACTTGTAATTTGCTGATAATTTAGTCAGTTATATGAAACAGTAGCTTAATAATTCAAAAGCATCAAAATCTTGATTTTATTGAAATATTGTAACAAAAGAATTATTTTGCCAATAGCATCCTTTAAATGTGTATGCTTGAAAGAGTTGTTTCGTTTGTGAGGTTCAAAATGACAGTAAAAGTAAGTATCAGAAGAATACTTTCTGAGAATTTCTTTCAAAAGAATACGACTTTTGAAAATTTAGACGATTTATTTTCAAAAGCTGGTATCACTATTTTTTCGTTAGAAGATGATAAAGCGTTGTCTGAAAATAAATACTTCAACTTATTTATTAAAAACAATACGTTGTATAGAGATTTTAATGACATGAAAGGTAAAGCTATTACGTTTTCAATGTTTCAAAACTTGCGATAAATAACGCCATGTGAAATTTATTATTTATTCTTATTTTTCAATTGTCTTCAAAATTTCCGGATATGACTTATATGCTTCAATTTTGCTTAATTTGCTAAATATTAAGCCGAATTATAAAGCAATTAAAACGAATGAGAGTTGTATCTGAAAGCGACTTAAATTAGGTATTACTGAGAAATGGTGTTACTATAACTTTAGCCGAAATTGTTCCGATTCAGAACAAGTAGATTTGAGTTGTTAATGGACTTGCGCTCCCAAATTTTATAAAAGTAATTAATATTTTATACGAATTCAAATCTTTAACGCATTGTGTACCTAAAAAGTACACCGGTGAATAGCAGTTTGAGCAAATCAGGCTGCTATGTTGAATCAAACTAAATATGATCAATCGACACCTATGTGTCATTAAAGCTGATGTAACTGTTATAGATCTTAGGCGAGATGCCTTTAACTTATCACTATCCAAGTTGGATACATGTAAATTAATCTTTTCTGATTACAAAAGCTCATAAATATGGGTTTTATAATGAATATTATGAACGGCTGGACAACAGCCAAAGCAGTAAATGGCGACATTATTCGCGTGAATATTGTGCCATTGAAAAAAGTCCAAAGTAACTTGCATGGTCAGACCTTGGTTGAGGTGACGAAGCAAGTTGAATTAGAATCTGGTACGGTTCTGGCATTAAATTTAGATGGAAAGTCTTTCTACACCGAATTTAATAAACTCTATAAATTACAATCTAATTTTTTTATATGAAAAAATAGTGAAAGTTGAATGTGATGATCAATAAACAAGCCATTGAAATAAAATCAGTATTTAATCTCGTTTACTATGCAAATGACGTTTTGCAAAATTTTGAGGTAGATATTGCAAGTGTCATGACTAAAGGGCATGTAGATAACAGTAAAGTGCTCTGGCTCGCATTAAACAATCATGAGCCTGGTACTGCTGTAAAAATATTAAAAACCAAATGATAGCTTTATGGTTAAAAAATAGATAAAAAAGCTCATAATATGAGCTTTTTTATTATATATATCTTATTTTATTCATTTTAGTGACCTCAATGACTTTATATATTTTATGATTAAAAATGAGTCCATCATGTACTTTTACGCGATCCATAAAACTCCAGAGCTCAAATGGACAAAACTCATTATTGTCTTCAAAAATCCATAACCATTCATTTGTTTCGTAAAGAAGTTCTTTATTAAATTGAATATCTTTTACTTTGATGATTTTTCTGATGAAATTATTTGCATCTTGAATCGTGATTTTATAATTAATCATGGTAGACCTAGACATAAGGTATCCTTTTGGCCTAAATTGAGATTAATTAATTTATTTAAATAGTTAAATTTATTTCAATTAAAATATTTATAACTTAATTAGTTAATTAAAAAATAGGAAGGTGATAAGAAAATTATTTTACATTGAAATTCCGATGATGGATCATCCGAAAATAAATATAAAATTGATGCATTTTAAAATTCGACTATAACATATAATTGTTAATGTGATAGAAAATATTTTTTAATGATATTTTTAAGGTTCTAATTTTTATCGATTTTTGCGTAATCATTTTTTATTTTTGTAAGTATATATATATCAAATAAGCATATACTTGATGCGGTTTTTAGGATAGTATAGAGTCTAGCTAGAGAAATGACACAATTAGTTAAACCTTTTAAAGTATCGAAGTTTTATTCATAATCCTCCGTTTTTTAGATTCTTGAGCTTAATTTGTTAAATTTTCAAAGTTATATCGGTCAAATTTTATTTGGCAATTTACTATTAAAAATATAGGGTAAGATTATGTCTAACACAGTTACTGGAACCGTTAAATGGTTTAACGAAACTAAAGGTTTTGGCTTTATTCAACCAGATTCAGGTCCTGACGTTTTTGCACATTTCAAAGAAATTGCAAGCTCAGGTTTCAAAACGCTTCATGAAGGTCAGCGTGTATCATTTAGCATCGTTGAAGGCCAGAAAGGTCCAAGCGCTGTCAATATTGTTGCTCAATAAGTAACAATTAAAAAAAAGCACTTTCGGGTGCTTTTTTTATTGCTGAATTTTAGACTTTTTCTCGATCAGATGATGCTAACTCAGCCCTTTGTGTATTCTGAATCCATATCATTTCATCATTGAACAAAGCTATTCATTGAAATACTGATGATTTGGTTGCTTAGAATTTTAAAAGACAGTCTATTAAGAAATACTGTTTATGAGGGAAGTGTTGTCAAGTTTATACTCTATATCATAGAAATTAACTAAACTCTTTAAGCCAACTTGGCAGCAATTTTATTATCAGTGCGTATATAAAATTCTTAGACAAAAAAAAGTCATACAACATTGAATGTTATATGACCTGTAAATCCAAATTTAAAAAATTTTGGAGCGGGAAACGAGACTCGAACTCGCGACCCCAACCTTGGCAAGGTTGTGCTCTACCAACTGAGCTATTCCCGCAATGTTTGGTGCATTATATACAGTTTGTCTTGACTGTCAATACATCACAAGAGGAATTGCTGAATTAATCAGCACGTCGCCATACAGTTCCTTGGCGTGTATCTTCTAAAACGATTCCACTATCAAGTAGAGACTTACGAATTGCATCTGCACCAGCAAAATCTTTGGCTTTTTTTGCATCCGCTCGTTGTTGAATCAGTGTTTCAATTTCGCTATCGGAGAGTCCAGAATCTTCGTGTCCAATGGTAGATTTTAAGAAATCATCTACATGATGCTGTACCAATCCTAAAATATCGGTCAAAGCACGTAGCGTTGAGTAAAGTGTTGTTGCCAGATCAGATTGCTCTTCCTTGACCGCACGATTTAGCTCACGAATTAATTCAAACAATACGGCCATAGCTTCAGGCGTGTTGAAATCATCGCGCATAGCCGTATTGAAGCGCTCTACATATGTTTGCTCTAAATGAGAGGTCTTGGTTTGACCAAACACTTGTTCATAAGCTTTAAATGCATGATAAAAACGACTTAATGCAGTTTTCGCCTCTTTGAGTGCGGTATCTGAAAAATTGACTGGGCTACGATAGTGCGATGACACAATAAAGTAGCGAATCACTTCAGGGTGAAACTTATCCATGACATCGCGAATGGTAAAGAAGTTACCCAAAGACTTAGACATCTTTTCGCCGTCAACATTGATAAAGCCAACATGCATCCAGTAATTGACATACTGCTCGCCGGTTGAAGCCTCACTTTGCGCAATCTCATTTTCATGGTGCGGAAATGTTAAGTCCGAGCCGCCGCCGTGAATATCAAAGTGATTGCCTAGGCAGCATGTCGACATTGCGGAACACTCGATATGCCAGCCTGGACGACCGTTGCCCCATGGTGAAGCCCAAGAAGGCTCATTTTCTTTGGCATGTTTCCAAAGTACAAAGTCAAAGGGATGTTTTTTCTCGACTTCCACATCGACGCGTTCACTTGCACCCGCTTGCATGTCTTCAAGCTTACGACCAGACAAGCGTCCGTATTTTTCAAACTTATTCACTTCAAAATATACGTCACCATTTGTTGCTGGATATGCCGTACCTTTATCGACCAAAGTACTGATCATGGCCTGCATTTGATCGATATATTCGGTCGCTTTTGGTGACTCATCCGGTTCGGCACAGCCCAGTTGCGCTGCATCTTGATTCATTGCGTCGATGAAACGGGCAGTTAATTCTTGAATTGATTCATTATTTTCATTCGCACGTTTGATGATTTTGTCATCAATATCGGTAATGTTGCGGATATAACGAACGTTCCAGCCCTGACTACGTAAAAAACGGATAATGTAGTCAAATGCAACCATTACTCGAGCATGCCCAATATGACAATAATCATAGACCGTCATACCACAGACATACATGTCAATCTGACCGGGTCTGCGCGGAACAAATTCAACTTTCTTACGTTGCTCTGAGTTGTATAAAACAAATGGTTGCATAAAGGTCTTCAAAACTCACCAAAAACAGTGTTACATCATAACGTAAGCAAGATTTTTAACAAAGTTTTATCACTCAAATTTCTAAGCTTGTGAAAACTTGTACATTTAAAAACGTGTCTTGATCAGAGCTATGTTAGAATAACGCAAATTTTTTGCGTCAAAGACTAAGCTGCAATTTGCACTTAAGTTGAAGTTATTCGAGCTATTTTTATGACCATGACCACCGATTTTAAAAAAATCGCATTCGAAACGATCGCTATTGAACAGCATGCACTTGATGTGTTGGCCAAACAAATCGATGCGCGATTCAATCAGGCCTGTGAAATTATCTTGCAGTGTAAAGGCCGTGTTGTGATTACGGGGATGGGTAAGTCGGGACATATTGGTCGTAAAATGGCAGCAACATTTGCCTCAACAGGAACGCCATCATTTTTTATGCATCCAGGTGAAGCGGGGCATGGTGATTTAGGAATGCTGGTACGTGGCGATGTGCTGATTGCGATTTCGAATTCAGGTAAAAGTGACGAAATCATGATGCTGATGCCACTGATTAAGCATCTTGAAGTGCCGTTGATTACCATGAGTCGTGATGATAAAGGACCAATGCCGCAAAATGCCGATGTTGCTTTGACTTTAGGCGAATCGGATGAGGCATGTCCGCTAGGTTTAGCGCCGACCTCAAGCACTACGGCAACACTGGTACTTGGCGATGCGCTCGCTGTTGCGTTACTTGAAGCGCGCGGTTTTACCGCAGATGATTTTGCACGTTCGCATCCGGCTGGTGCATTAGGCAAGCGTTTGCTGTTGCATGTAAAGCACTTAATGCACACCGCAGATGAGCTTCCAAAAGTGTCACCCAACACGCCAATGAATCAGGTGCTTTACGAAATTTCCAATAAGCGCTTGGGGCTCACAACCGTTGTAGATGAGCAGGATCGCTTAATGGGCATCTTTACTGACGGCGATTTGCGCCGTTTAATTGATAAACAACAAGGCTTTGATGTGAATTTGCCTGTTCAAGATGTGATGATTACACATCCGGCCACAATTTCACAAGAAGCAAGAGCAGTTGAAGCATTACAGCAGTTAAATGAACGAAAAATCAGTCAATTTGTGGTGGTCGATGATCAAAATAAAGTCATTGGGGTTATCAGCATGCATGACCTGATTCAAGCAGGGGTAAATTAAACATGGCGTCTTTTGCATTACTTGAGCAAGCACGACATATTCAAGCATTGGTGCTTGATGTAGATGGTATTTTAAGCGATGGTTTTGTTACGCTCACCAATACAGGCGATGAAATTAAATCCTTTGATATCCGTGATGGTCTGGGCATGAAATTAGTCCAGCAAGCAGGCTTAAAGGTGATCATTATTACTGGCCGTAAAAGTCATATTGTTGAAAAACGCATGTCTGATCTTGGTGTTGATCTGGTTTTTCAAGGACGTGAAGATAAGGGTGTTGCACTCAAAGAAGCATGTGCGCAGTTTGAATTGTTACCGGAAGATTGTTTATACATGGGTGACGACTGGCCTGATTTGTCGGCTTTTTCCATTGCAGGGATGTGTGTGACCGTGCCCAATGGTCACGTCGAGGTAAGACGTCGTGCGCATTTGGTTACTCAGGCGATGGGCGGGCGTGGTGCAGTACGTGAAGTTTGTGATATGTTACTGAATGCAAAAGGAGTTTACGAAGAACTTCTTGCAAAATATCTCAGTGTACCCCATTAATATTCTTATAGAGTGATACAGGTCAGACACACCGTTCATGGATACTAAAGCGCTTTATATTGCTGCTGTTGTCATCGCGTCTGTAAGTGGTGGCTATTACTATTACAGTGGCAAAGCAAAAAAACTGGATGTCGATTCGGCAAGAAATATGACTTATTCTGCGGAAGGTGTTTATCTCACTCAAACCGACGACCAGGGTCATCTGTACATTCGTGCCAAAGTGGATCGGTTAGAGCAGAACATGCAAAACCAGACCTCAAAACTTGAAAATCTGAATGCTTCGACTTACAAAAACGGTAGCGTCGACTCCACCTTTTTTTCAAAATATGCACACGGCTACAATGACAATGCAAAAGTGGTGCTGTCAGATCAGGTTGTCGCCACAAAGTTATCTGAGCAAGGTAAAATTGAATTTAAAACCGATGAGTTAACCACTTATCCAGATACAAAACTGATTGAGACCTCACATCAAGTGAATGTTGACTCACCGCAATCGTCTTTTATCAGCAATGGATTAAAAGCAAATTTAAACACGGGTCAGTACGAGTTTTTTAATATTCGAGGAAAGTATGCGCCAAATTCTTAACTTTTTTTGCTCTTCAGCTTTCCTTAAAAAAGGTGTGTCTGTTGCCGTATTGGGGATCTCTTGTAGTAGCGTATTTGCTTTACCATCAGATCGTAATCAGCCTATTTCATTGGTTGCAGATCGAGCTACCTATAACGAAAAAACAGGTGTCACTACCTATACGGGCAATGTGATGATTGAACAGGGCACTATGAAGCTACAGGCAGATTCGATTGTGGGTCAGCTAAATTCACAGCGTCAGCTACAAACTGTAAATGCAACAGGTCGCCCAGCAAAATTTCAACAGCAGATCAGTGCTCAAAAAGGAATTGCGCGTGGCGAAGCACAAAAGATTGTCTATAACGCTGAAACCGGCATTATTACTTTAACGGGTAACGCCTATCTGAATCAGGATGGTGCCAGTGTCCGTGGTAATACGCTTCGCTACAGCATGAATAAAGGTGATATCGAGGCCCAAGGTTCAGGCTCGAATCGTGTGCAGTTAGTGATTCCACCATCTGCCTCTAAAAGTTTCCCGGGGGCACGTGACTAATGGAGCAAGCTTTGGATAAACCACAAACTTTGTGTATCAAGCACCTTGCAAAGAATTACAGTAAACGCTGGGTGGTCAAGGATGTGTCCTTTACGATGGAAAGCGGGCAAATTGTCGGTTTGCTGGGGCCAAACGGTGCCGGTAAAACTACAAGTTTCTATATGGTGGTGGGCTTGGTTCGCATGGATAAAGGTGAAATCCATCTCGATGATCTTGACCTGTCAGATCTTGCAATGCATGAGCGTGCGCGTAAAGGGATTGGGTATTTGCCACAAGAGGCTTCGATTTTTAGAAAGCTGACCATTTCTGAAAATATTATGGCAATTTTGGAAACACGCAAAGATTTGAATAAACAACAGCGTCAGCAACGACTTCAAGAGCTGTTAAATGATTTCAAGATTACCCATATCAAAGATTCTTTGGGCATGAGTGTTTCGGGTGGTGAGCGCCGTCGTGCCGAGATCGCGCGTGCCTTAGCAGCCGATCCAAAATTTATGCTCCTCGATGAACCGTTTGCAGGTGTCGATCCTATTTCTGTTGGAGACATTAAAGATATTATTCGTAATTTAAAAGATCGTGGTATTGGCGTCTTGATTACAGACCATAACGTACGTGAAACACTGGCTATTTGTGAGCATGCATATATCGTTAGTGAGGGCGCAGTCATTGCCGAGGGTACACCACAAGAAATTCTAGAAAATGAACAGGTGCGCAAAGTTTATTTGGGTGATGATTTTACGGTCTAATTTTTGCGTATGAACTAGATTAATCGGTTTCATTCAATCCGGTAGAATTAAGTAACGATACAATTGTTACCTAGTGCTACCGGATTTTTTCATAATAAGAAAAAATGTATCTAAAACATGTGATTTGTTTAGCATAATGCAATTTTTTGTGATAAAAATATGTGAAAATTTTACTGCCGTTTAATCATAAAAATATTTACTATGCATCGACCAATATCAATTTCTCATATGAGTGAAACGGGGAAAAAGGTCACAACATTAAAAATCTTGCTGCTATGCAGTTCGATTTCGATGGTGACCTCTTCGGTATTCGCAGCGCCTTCTGATACATCTGGTTTTCATTTAAAAGACAAGATCAGCGGATTATTTAAATCTAAACCAAACGATGATTACAAGACAGTTCAAATACAAAAGTTTCAAACTGTAAAGTTAGATCCGATTATTGTGCAGGGATTGCCGCAAGTGACCTATGGCGCGGTCGCACCCGATGCAAACACTGGTCCGGTCGAGTCGAGGCTCAGTGAAATTAATCTGGTCGATGCAGTTCAAATCGCAGTGAAGCGAAACCCTTCAATTGGTCAGGCCATTTCAACGATGGCGGCGCAAAACTCAAATATTGATGTAGCAAAATCGCAGTATTATCCACAAATCAGTGGTGGTATTTCGACTGGTGGTAATCTGGCATCGTCTGAACAGCGCGGTCGTCAAATGTTTACGATTAGTGCTTCACAATTGCTTTATGACTTTGGTCAGGTTAAATCCAATGTGACCTCGCAAGAAGCACGTTTGCAGCTACAACAAGCCAATGTGTTAGTCAGTATTGATTCAATTGCAACCGAAACAGCTGCTACTATTGTGAATATTGAACGCTATAAAAAACTGGTAGCAATTGCAGAGCAGCAAGTAAAAGGTTTACAGCGCATCTTGGGAATTACCGAATTAAGAGCGCAAGCGGGGATCAGTAGTCAGGCAGATCCGGTTCAGGCACGCTCTTATGTTGAATCGGCTCAATCGGCGCTGATCGCGCAGCGTTCGTTATTGCGTCAAAATCAGCAACGACTGACTGTTTTACTTGGTTTTGACTCGATGGGAAAATCATGGACGATTCCAGAAAATCTGGTTGAAGTCTCTGATTTATATAAAGAACCTGATTTTAATGTGATTCCAAATATGTTGGCCGCGCAGGCCGAAGTGGAAGTGGCCAAGGCAGATAAAAAAAGAACAGATTTAAGCCGTTATCCTACGCTTTCTTTGGTCGGTTCGGTGAGTCAGGCAGTTAATGGCACCAATCCAAATAACAACAAAGATGACGGATTTTACAGTTCGGTCGCTTTAGAGGCCAACACTAAACTGTATCAGGGTGGCGCAATTTCAGCTCAAATTCGCTCTGCGGGCTTTGCCGAAGAAGCCACAAAATCAAAAGTCAATTCAGTTTATTTAGATGTCATGGATAATGTCAAAATTACACGTGAAAATATCGAAAATAAGCAAGAGCAAATTAAAGTGTTACGCGCCCGTCAAATTACTGCGGTGAAAACACGAGAACTTTACCAAGAACAATACAAGCTCGGCACACGATCTGCGCTTGATCTATTAAATGCTGAACAAGCGATTCATTCGTCTGCCAACGAGCTTGAGAATGCACGTTACGATATTTATTCAAGTCTTGTTCAATATATTTCGACCACTGGAAAAACACGAGATGCCTACGGCCTCAATAATATTTCAATCCAGGGCTTTGAGGTGCAACCATGACAAAAACATTTCAATATCAACCATGGTTGCAGGCTGTCCTGACCATTGCACGTCATTATCGAATTGAATCTTCTGAAGAACGTATTCGGTTGCAACTCGATTGGAATCAAAACCACAATCCTGAAGAGGTATTGTCGTTGATGTGCAGACAAATGGGGTTGAGCTTACGTGTTGCCAAGTTTGATTTAGACTTGATCAATCCATGGCGTTTACCCGTGATTGCCGAATTTAAAGATGGCCAGATTGGTGTAATTGATAAAGCGGATGCGCAGGGTAATGTGAGCATTCAGCTCAGTGGTGATCATGGTCTATCACAAAGTTTTGCAATAGAAAGCCTAAAAGGACTGGTCAAAAATATTTATATATTACGACCAGAAGCATCGATTGCCGATGCGCGTGTTGATGAATACATTAAACCTTATGAGGCGAGCTGGTTCTGGTCAATTGTACTCAAAGACTGGAAGCGCTATATCGACATTATGTTTGCATCCTTAATTGCAAATATTTTGGCGCTTGCAACGGTTGTATTTTCGATGCAGGTGTACGATCGCGTCGTGCCTTCCCAGTCGATCCCAACACTTTGGGTGCTGGCTGGCGGTGTGTTTATTGCTGCAATCTTTGAGTTTATCTTACGCGTCAGTCGTATCTACTTGTCGGATATTATTGGAAAGCGTGCAGATCTTAAAATTTCTGATCGTGTATTTGGTCATGCACTGCGTATTAAAAATAATGAACGCTCTAAATCGACAGGCACCTTTATTTCGCAAATTCGTGAATTAGAAGGTGTTCGAGAGCTGGTGACGTCGACGACCATTACAGCGATTGCTGATTTACCGTTTTTTATCCTGTTTTTGGTGATCATGTGGATCATTGGCGGTCATGTTTTTTGGGTGGTTGTGGTTATTGTGCCGCTTATGATTTTGCCGGGTATTTTGGCACAAAAGCAGCTCGCTAAACTGGCTAAAGAAGGTATGCGAGAATCTGCGATTCGTAATGCTATTTTGGTTGAAGCCGTACAAGGCATTGAAGATATCAAACTGCTCCGTGCAGAATCACGCTTTCAAAATCAGTGGAACCACATGAACGAACTGTCTGCAGATTACAGTATGCAGCAGCGTAAAATTGTAGGTGTGCTATCTGCTTGGACACAAAAGCTACAAGGGCTGACTTACGCCTTGGTGATTTTGGTGGGTTGTTTTGCGGTCATGGATGGTGATATGACCACAGGTGCGCTAGTTGCGTGTTCGATTCTATCTTCGCGTATGCTGGGGCCTATTTCGAATATTACTGGAGTTTTAGGTCGTTTACAGCAAGCCAAAGTAGCCAAAAGCAGCCTTGATGAGCTTATGAAAAAATCCGTGGATCAACCAGATCGTGCCCATTTGGTGCATAAGCCAGTGATTCATGGCGATTATGAGTTGAGCAATGTGGTTTTTCAGTATGATCCAGAAGACAACAAACCAAACCTTACGATTTCAAGATTAAAAATTAAGGCAGGTGAAAAAGTTGCCATTTTAGGACGTAATGGCGCAGGTAAATCGACCTTGCTACAGCTTTTGTCTGGTATGCAATTTCCGGTCAATGGAAAAATTACGTTGGATGATCTTGAACTTTCAATGATTGATCCGGCAGATGTGCGTCGTGATATGGGTCTTTTAAACCAAAATGCCAACTTGTTTTATGGCACGATACGTGAAAACTTGACGCTAGGTGCTCCTTTGGCCAACGATGAAGATATCATCAAGGCATTACGTGTAACAGGTGCTTTGGCCTTTGTAGAAGAGAAAAAAGAAGGTCTCGATCATCTTATCTTAGAGGGTGGAATTGGTTTTTCGGGTGGTCAGCGTCAGGCATTGTTACTTTCACGTTTGCTCATTCGTCAACCCAACATTTTACTACTCGACGAGCCAACGGCTGCCATTGATGATGTTTCAGAAAAACAACTCATCGATCATCTAAAAGTATGGTTGGCGCATCGTACATTGGTGGTGGCAACTCACCGTAGAGCAGTACTTGAACTTGTTGACCGAATTATTGTGATTAACGACGGCAAGATCGTGATGGATGGTCCACGTGATCAAATCTTAAATCAATCAACTCAGGCTAAAGCAGTTGCGCCAGCACAGGGGATTAAATCATGAGCGATCAACAACAAGCAAAATCCCGCTCATTAAATGTTTCATATAAAGAGCCACCTTTACCTCGTGCCAGCTTTGTCATCTGGATTGTGGGGATTGCCTTACTGATTCTAATTGTCTGGGCGTGGTTGTTTAAGCTTGAAGAAGTATCAACGGGTACAGGAAAAGTTATTCCGTCATCGAAAGAGCAAGTCATTCAATCTCTAGACGGTGGTATCTTGACGAAGTTGGATGTCAAAGAAGGCGATATTGTTGAGAAAGGTCAGATACTTGCACTCCTAGATCCAACACGTTTTGAATCCAATGTTGGCGAGTCGCAATCACTTTTGGTTGCCGCTCAAGCCACTTCGGCGCGTTTGCGTGCTGAGGTGAATGGAACACCGTTATCTTTTCCTGAGCAGGTGCTAAAGGAGCCAAAACTGGTCCAAGAGGAAACTGCACTTTATAACTCGCGTCGTTCGAATTTAGAAGAAACGGTTTCGGGTTTGCAACAAGCCTTGCGTTTAGTTCAACAAGAACTGGTGATGACCGAGCCATTAGTGGCTAAAGGTGCAGCCAGTGAGGTTGAGGTGCTGCGTTTAAAGCGTGAAGCAAATGATTTACAAAATAAAATCAATGATGCGCGTAGCAGTTATTATGTAAAGGCACGTGAAGAGCTTTCAAAATCGAATACCGATGTTCAAACCCAGCAACAGGTGATTAAAGGGCGTACCGATACTTTATCTCGTACCGTATTTAAAGCACCGGTTCGCGGTGTAGTCAAAGAAATTTCAGTGACCACTTTGGGCGGTGTCATCCCTCAAAACGGTAAACTGATGACCATTGTGCCATTAGATGAAAAATTACTAATTGAAGCGCGTATCTTACCGCGTGATATCGCTTTTATTCGTCCGGGGCAAGAAGCATTGGTTAAAATTACCGCTTATGACTATTCGATTTACGGTGGTATGCAAGGCAAGGTGACGTTTATTTCACCAGATACGATTCGTGATGAAGTCAAGCAGGATCAGTTCTACTATCGTGTTTATATTCGTACCGATTCCGATAAACTTTACAATAAATCTGGTAAGGCATTTGGAATTACGCCAGGTATGGTGGCCACGGTTGATATCAAAACCGGACAAAAAACCATTATGGACTACTTGTTAAAACCATTTAACAAAGCGAAAGAAGCGCTGCGAGAGCGTTAAGTAAAAAAGCCCCGACACTGATCGGGGCTTTTTTCTATCGAAATTATATCTAGAAATTGCGTATAATTTCGGTCTTGTACAGTGTGTGATGGGTAATATGGCGTTTACGATTAGCGAAGTTGTTTCATATGAAGAGGAAATAAAAAAAAGTCGCTTTCAGGCAATCGCTATTCCTGTAGAGACCGAGCATCAGATCAAAGCATATTTGGATCAATATTACGATCACTCGACGGCACATCAATGCTGGGCATGGAAGATCGGTAATCAATTACGTTTTAATGATGACGGAGAACCTTCCGGTACGGCAGGTCGTCCGATTCTGGCGACAATTGAAGGAAATGAGCTGACGAATATTCTGGTAATCGTCAACCGTTGGTTTGGTGGCATCAAGCTCGGTACAGGTGGGTTGGTACGTGCTTATGGTGGCTGTGCGGGGCAATGCCTGTCACGTGCAGAGAAAAAACCGCTTATCCATAAAGAATCTATTCACTTTAATTGCCATTTCAATGAATGGTCGATTCTTGAATATGAATTAAAACAACATCAAATCGTGTATACCAGCAACTTTACAGCTGAGGGTGTAATCGTAGAGGCTGATGTCGAAATTGATCAGATTGAGCCATTATCGCTCAAGATTAATCATGTCACTCGGGGGCGAGAGAAATTAAAGAGAATACAACCGCAAGATGAACAATGATCCTTTACTCAAATATCGAGAGCAGCACAAACATCGTTTGAATTACATGCCATGGCTGTACTGGACTTTAAAACCCAAACATCGGGAATGGGCTGATGAATGGCAACGTGACTATCAGGCTTATCTGATGGATATGGAAACGGTTGAAATTGGTCAAAACTGCTTTATATCGCCACTTGCACATATTTTTGCCGAGCCGGGCCGAAAAATTATCATCGGTGATAACAGTTTTATTGCAGCCGATTGTGTATTGCATGGTCCATTGCATATTGGATCTGAAGTTGCCATTAACCATCATTGTATATTAGATGGTGGACGGGTCGGCATTACCTTGGGTGATCAAGTGCGTCTTGCGGCGTATTGTCATTTATATGCCTTTGATCATGGTATGAGTTTTGATCAACCCATTTATCAACAGCCAGTAAGATCACAGGGCATTTGTATTGAAAAGGATGTCTGGCTTGGAGCGCATGTAGGGGTGAAAGATGGCGTGACAATTGGTGCGCATACAGTTGTAGGTATGAACAGTATGGTGACTAAAAATATCGACTCGCAGCATGTTGTTGCAGGAAATCCTGCTCGATTTATTCGATTACGACAATAAAAAAGACCCTATGAACTAGGGCCTTTTTTTCTCATGTAAAATTTAAGTTATTAAACAGGAGAAAGAGTGCTGTTAATCAATTCGTCAAGTGCATTAAAGCCTTGTAAGCCTGTGCCTACAGATGCAACTGTACCTGAAACTAAATCTACTGCATCAGTTACAGTTTCAACTACTGCACCCAATACTGGTGTTGAAGCAGTAGAAGCAACCAATGGGTTAAGGTCGTCAGCAAGATCGGCAACAACACCCGCAACATCAACAACAACTGTGCCTAGTGTTTCCGCTGGTGCATTAAGAAGATCGCTGACCAATTGAACTGGATCAACGTCAGCAACATACTGGCCCACGTCACCAACGGTATCTACAACGTTGTCTACAGAATCTAGAACACCCGCAATTACACCCCCAAGTACAGGCACTTGAGTCACGTAGTTTGTAACAACGTCAGTGCTGTCAAGAACATCACCTACAGTTGTAGATACGTCAGTTACCAGATTACCCGCTACAGACGTTGTATCAGAAAGTAAATCGGTTACAGCACCCAGTAAATCACCTTCAACAAGGTTGCCATACAGATTTTCAGCAGTTGTAGAAACATTTTCTAAAGTTGAAGTCACAAGATTAGAAACAGATTCAACCACTTCACCGACTACAGGAATGTCTTGAGCAGCATCGACCAGTGTTGTTGAAATTGAATCAAGCGTAGAAGCTGTATCAGTCACTAAGTTAGTCACTAAACCAGTGGTGTCTGTGACAAGATCGCCAACAGTTTCAGCAAGATCGCCAGAAGTAATGTTTGCAGCGGTATTATGAAGTGTATCGAATAAATTATCAGTTGTAGATGTAACAAGGCCAGTGACTGAACCTACAACATCACCCAAAACAGGAACATGGTCTAAAACGTCAACCACAGGTGTAACGACTGAGTCGACCACAACATCAGTAATTGTTTCAGCTGCTGTTACAACAGCATCAACAATTTTGCCCACAGCTTGAGTCAGTCCTTGAAATACAGTTGTTAAAACACTGCTAAGTTTCCCAGTAAATAATGAAAACATGATAACCCTCTTTTTTATTTAGCATAAGAATAATTTGCATAACCTTTTTAATGAAAAAAGTGATAAATCTCAATAAATAAATTAAAAATGTCGGCTATTTTATGATTGTAAATTCTGCTTAAATTCTTATTTTTGATAGCTTTTCTATATTTTAGTTAAACTATGTGAATCTTATCACAAACATACCTTGATGGGCTTAAAGTAATATTAAAAGGATTATATATTCTAGACATCTAAAAAAATAACTGAAATAAATCCTATTCTGAAATAAATATGATAAGTTAAAAACATGTCAAAAAATCTCTAGGCACAAAGACCTTAAAGAAGAGAGGCAAGTATGAGTCGCGTAATCGCATGTATTGATTCTTCACCTTGCATCAATGCAATTGCAGAAGCAGCTGCGTGGGTAGCAAGAGAAACCAAACGGGAATTGGTGCTTTTACAAGTATTAGATTATTATCCTGCAAGCTACCATTTAGGTGAAATTAGTGGCGTCATTGGATTTGAAAGTAACGCGATGTTGCTCAAAGAGCTTGCAGAGCTTGAACAAAAACAAAGTGAATTAGCAATCGATTATAGTAATAACCTACTCAAACATATCTCGGAAATGATTCTAGATAAATATGGGTTGGAAAGTACCAAGATTCAGGAGAAAGGTGATTTCCTAGAGCAAAGTTTTAGTGTGCTCAGAGAAACAGACTTTGTCGTGATTGGTAAAGTCGGTGAGCGTGCCGCTGAAAAAAATAAGCCTATAGGAAGTAATGTAGAGAATTTTATTCGTGGAGCGAACTGTACCGTAATGACGGTGGGTGAGAACTTTAAAATTCCGACTCGGTTTATCTTTGCCTACGAGTATTCACCAACATGCTTAAATATCATGCAACGAATCTCCCAAAGTGATTTACTCAAAACTTTACAATGCCATTTATTGTATGTAGGGGATCATCCCGAAGTACTCAAAGACCCCGAAGAGTACCTTCGAACAGCAGGACTTGATGTGGTAACCGTGTACCGTTATGGCGATGTGGCTGAAAATATTCTTGAGTATCAGCAAGAGCTTGGTATTCAGATGATTGTACTGGGTGCATTTAGTCACAGTAAATTACATCAGTTCTTTTTGGGAAGTATTGCCACTTCAATTTTCAGAAATGCAAGTGTGCCGTTGCTGGTTGCCAAATAATGTAACAATAGTTATCCGCAAATGTTGTGGATAACTATATGGAAAAACATAAATATTGTATTTAAATATTTGATTTAAATGCAAAAAATATTCAAGTCTGTTTTTTGATCGCTATTTGACAATCGCGATTGCAAAACCATCATGTCCTTTCGAACCCACAGTTTGAAGCGCTGTAGACGACAAAAGTCGCGGATGATTCTGCATGAGTTCAAAAGTAGAGCGGATACCTTCGATACTTGGACGCTGGTTTTCAGCATCGATAAGTGCGCCAGCGCGAATCACATTGTCTAAAACAATCACCGTGCCCGAATGCGACAAGTTAAGGCTTAACTCTAAATATTCAGGATAACTTTGTTTATCTGCATCTATAAAAATAAAATCGAAAGGTTCGAAAGTGCTGGCGTCTATTGCCGCTAAAATTTCTGCTGCACGGCCCACCTTTAACTCAATTGGTACGGCTAGATTCGCCTGATCAATATTTTGCTGTGCCAGCGCAGCGTGATTATCTCGCCCTTCAATAGTCATGAGATAACCGTCTTCTGGAAGCACCCGTGCCAACCATAAAGTACTATACGCTGCAAATGTGCCAAGTTCCAAAACGCGTTTGCATTTATTCATCTGAATGAGCATTTGCAATAACATGCCTTGATTGGGAGCAACAGCCAAGTGATCTGGAAAACCCTGAGCTGAGGTATTGTTCAGGGCAAATTTAAGATTTGCATCTTCTGGAATTAATTTTGATTCAATATAGTGATCAATGTCGTTCCACTGCTGTTGCATTGCAAGTATACCTTTAGTCCTAAGAGAGGGAAGTGTATTTAAAAACCTGACAATTCTATGAGATTTGGCAAGGAAATCAAAAAATAAAATAAAAAAAGAGATCAAATCGATCTCTATTGGGTGCCACTCGTATCAATCAATTAAAAATTACACATCGAACTGTTTCTGCTGTGGTCAGGCCCCCATGTACGATAGCCTTGCGTATCGATATGAATTTGTCCAGTACTGTACAAGCCTAGCCCCATATTCAAGCTTTGCCCGTGTTGTGACCAAAATTGACAGAGTTTAAATTTGGTATTTTCGATAAAAGCATAATCTTGCGGCTGAGGGATTTCCGGCCCAATTCTAAAATCAATCGCTGAATTGAATAAATGGCGAGAGGAATTTGCGCCACCTGCACACTGATTGAGTGGCAAATCGCGGTAAACCGAAGTGACTTCAAAGTCTGTCAAAATTTTGGCAGCCACCAGATATTTCAAGACCCGAAGTGTAGGAAGGGCGTTATTCCATAATTCACGATTAGGTACGGCATATTCTGAGCGACCGCATTTTTGCCAGTCACGTGCTGTACGGAGTAATTCGTAATTTGGCACAATATTGGCAACATCGTTGCGAGTTAAAAACGCCTGATAATCTTGAACTTGCGCACGATTTGTCGGGTTTTCGAGCCAGTATAAGTATGAACTTGGGGTTATTTTAGGACGTACAGGGCGTTCAATTGAAATTGTTTCTTGAGGAATGTGTATACGGTGACCACGAGGAATGTCATGAATTGTCGCTTTTTTTTGAGAGGTTGTGGTACAACCAACCATCATGACCGGAATCAGGCTGAATGCAAACAAACCTTTCAAAACCTTAGACATAACAAAATCAACAACTTATTTTAAAGTCGTTATTTTAATCTAAAATGGTCTTAGAATTATGAAATTTTTGCAATCAAATGTTGATTTGAGGTATAAAAAAGGATCAGACAGTGCTGATCCTTAATTGATTACTTCTCTAGATATTGAAGCTTATCTGCTTTGCCATTCCATTCTTCGCGATCTGCAGGCTGATCACCAATTTGGGTAATGTTTGGCCATTTTTGTGCTAATTCTGCATTAAGTTCAATAAAGACTTCCTGACCTTCAGGTAATTCATCTTCAGAGAAAATAGCGTTTGCAGGACATTCTGGCTCGCAAAGCGCACAGTCGATACACTCATCTGGATTGATGACAAGAAAGTTTGGACCTTCATAGAAACAGTCAACTGGGCAGACTTCTACGCAATCTTGATATTTACATTTAATACAGTTTTCAGTGACAACAAAGGTCATGGCGACAGCTACCTAAAATATGGTTTTCGTTAAAACTTGCCTATTTTAGGCAAAAAACTAGCAATCGAACAATTCCTTTTATTGATATTTGTTATTTAAATCCATGAAATGGATTTAAATAACTGATTTATAATCTTTTATTGCTTGTTTTGTTGCACAATTTTTATTAGTTGTACTCCTATTTATACCTGTAAAAACAAGTATTTAAATGATATCGATTCTTAATCAAGCTTTGTCGGTCAGTTGTTTGTTCTGATTTATTTTTTAGCTCCGGTTTAGCGTTGCCTCTGGTCAACTCAATCTGAATAGCCTTGCTGTGGATAATGCAGGATATCCTGATGAAGTTCTTCAGATAATAACTGAATGAAAGGTTCTGTGGTGTGATGCGTTAAAAGGTAAGGATTAAACTCATCAATATGGTGCTGTTCAAAAAAGGCCTTCATTTTTTTATTAATCGGCGCAAATTTCATGCTCCAGCGTTGAAATAGTGAATGATCGATATATTTCGACGCTAAAATTTCACAGTTTTGATGACGTGGATCTTTGATAATTTTGGTATAGAAAATATCGTGTACCGTCTTTTCTTCGCCTTCGAGGCACTGCACAAAATAACCATTACCATAATACAGCACACCCGTAATACCATTGCGTGAATTGTATTGAACAGCCTCAGTTAAAATTTCCATCAGGTCATTTTTGATTTGATGATGTTCACTATTGGTTTTGCTCACGTATAGTAGCTGAATTGCTGGCATAGTCTCACCTTAATGATTTTTAGAATTGTTGCCGCTTTTATAATTGATTGCCAAAATAACTATAACAGATTATGACGTACTTGTATGGTTGTGAGCTTATACACTCACGTTTTTTAACATTTGTATAGGCTCATTTTACAAGCAGAGATAAAAAAGGGCATCCATAGCAGACACCCTGATTGGCTCACATTATAACGATGAGTGATCTAACTGTTCTTTCAAATGATAGAGAGCTTCTAAAGCCTGTCGAGGTGTTAAGCTATCCACATCGAGCTGCTGAAGATGTTCGAGCACAGGAGATGGTTTTTTAACCTCGATCATCTGTTCATCGGCTACAGTATGTTCAACCGCAGCAAATAAATCAGTTTGAACCGCTGTTTGTGCGTGATCAAGCTGCTGTTTTTCTAAAATTTTAAGGCGCTTTTGTGCTTCTTTAATTACACTTGCAGGAATACCCGCCAGTTTTGCAACTTGTAGACCATGACTTTGACTCGCTGGGCCGTGCTGAACCTTATGCAGTAAAATGAGATTTCCATTAATTTCCTTTGCTGTTACATGATAGTTATCAATACCATGTTCATGGCCTAGCTCGGTGAGTTCAAAGTAATGCGTTGCAAATAAACATAAACATTTAATGCGTTTGGTTAGATCGAGCACACATGCCCAAGCCAAGGATAAGCCATCATAGGTACTGGTACCACGCCCAACTTCATCCATGAGTACCAAAGATTGATGGGTGGCATGATGCAAAATTTGCGAGGTTTCGGTCATTTCGACCATAAAAGTAGATTTACCTGTCGATAAGTCATCGGCTGAACCAATTCGGGTAAAAATACGATCAATTGGGCCAAGTTTTGCAGTCTGTGCTGGCACGAAACTACCACAGTAAGCCAGTAAACTAATCAACGCTGTCTGACGCATAAATGTGGATTTACCGCCCATATTGGGGCCAGTAATAATCGCCATGCGATGCTGCGTATCTAAAAAGGTATCGTTAGGGGTGTATGGACTCTTATTGAGTGCTTCCACCACCGGATGGCGACCAGCCGTAATTTTAATGCCGGTTTCTGGCCCAAAACTTGGGCGGTTCCAATTCAGTAAACGTGCCTGATGGGCAAAGTTGCTTAACACATCGATTTGCGCAATTGCGGCACTCATCATCTGTAAATTGGCAATGTTTTGACGCAGTGTTTCTAGGAGTTGTTCGAATAAAAGTTTTTCTCGTGCCAGCGCACGCGATTCACTCGATAGCACTTTATCTTCAAAACTTTTTAGCTCAGGCGTGATGTAGCGCTCTGCATTTTTTAAAGTCTGACGACGGATATAATGACTTGGCGCTTGCTCTGCTTGCGCTCGTGTCAATTCAATGTAGTAACCACTCACGCGATTGTAGCCAATTTTAAGAGTAGGTATACCGCTCAAGTCACGTTCTTTAATTTCAAGATCAATCAGGAATTGTCCAGCATGATCTCGAATTTGACGTAATTCATCAAGTTCTGCGTCGTAACCTTCTGCAATGACATTTCCATCACGCAACAAGACTGGCGGATTTTCTACAATCGCGGCATTAAGTAATTGATGCAGTGCTTTGAAATCACCTAACTGTTGGTCAAGATCATGCAACAATGCCGATTTTTGTTGTTGAAAAACTGGTTGTAAAGCATGTCGTAGAAAAGGAATTTGACCACAGGCTTGGCGTAACTGTACCAAATCGCGAGGGCGGGCACTGCCTAGCGCGACACGGCTAAGGACGCGTTCAATGTCTCCGATTTCTTTAAGCACCAGTCGAAGCGGTGTTTCATGATAGCCATGAAGCAGATGTTGAATGGCGTCGAGCCGTGCATCAAGAATAGCAGTATCACGAATGGGTTGCATGAGCGTGCGGCTGAGTAGACGTCCGCCCATTGCGGTTTGACAGTCATTGATAAGCTGAAAAAGTGATGTCCCGTGTTCAAACAACGGATCGACAATTTCTAGGTTACGGCGAGTAATGGGATCTAGCGCAATAAAGTCGGTGCTTTGTTCGAGCTGGATCGAACGAATATGAGGCAACGCCGTTTTTTGTGTTTCTTTAGCATAATGAATCAGCGCTGCTGCTGATGCTTTTGCAAGTGGTAAATGATCGAGTCCAAATCCAGCGAGCGTGCCAACAGCGAGTTGATCGCACAGGGTTTTTTCGGCGTTATTTAAATTGAAATCAACATTTGGACGTTTGGTGATTGGGCATTCAATTTGCTTTTTAATTTGTTCAAGGATGTTTTGATCGACCAAATCCTCATCAACTACAATTTCACTTGGCATCAAGCGAGCAAGCTCAATGGCCAGTTGTTCAGCTTGAAACGCGTGTTCTTGTACCTTAAAAATCCCTGCACTTAAGTCCAGAAGCGCCAAACCGATCTTATTTTGATGAATGCAAACCGAGACCAGATTTGAAGATTGATAACTGCCGAGCAATGCGTCGTCGGTAATGGTTCCTGGTGTGATGATACGAACTACTTTTCGTTCAACCGGGCCTTTACCTGTGACTTCACCAACTTGTTCGCAGATTGCCACCGTTTGGCCAGCTTTAACCAACCGCGCCAAGTAGCCTTCAGCAGCATGGTAGGGCACACCCGCCATTGGAATCGGTTCGCCGTTGCTTTTTCCACGATGGGTCAGGGTAATGCCGAGTAATTTTGCAGCTTTACGCGCATCTTCAAAAAAGAGTTCATAAAAGTCACCCATGCGATAAAACAACAGCGCATGTTGATGTTCCACCTTCACCTTAAAGTATTGTTGCATCATCGGTGTTAGTGTGGAGAGGTCAGGTGTTGAACTGTCTAATTTCAATTGTGTAAAGCCTTTTATTTCAGGTTTTTAAATCGGTTGAGGGATGCCATCATTAGGTTAAAGCCAAATACAGATAAAACCTTTGAGCCACGCGCATAAGATTTATCTTGATATCTTGTTTACTGGCCAAATTTTAGCAAATCTACAGTCAGCATCTTAACAAATTGAGAAGAATTAACAAAAAGGAATACCGGAATGAATGGTGAAATAAAGACCAAAAACATAAGAGTGCTATAAACCTATGCCTTTTTTTATTGAGAAAAGATTTCGATTCTATTTTTACTTTTAAGCTTTTGGGGTGAATGAATTCAATTGTGTAAACGCCAGCATGTCATATCACATCATGCTGGCAATTTAGTCGGGTTCGCTTATTTGTTAAATCCAAATCCTTGCTTGATCAAGTTAGGGAGTACATCGGGAAAATAAATGTGCTTGTAATAACCACTTACACTAGCGCTCCATGTATCACCATCGGTACGACCAGTATCTTTCCAATGCTCGACTATTTCTTGGTTGTACTTCGAGATTTTTTCTTCTAAACCATCTGTCTTATAGGTTTCGTCATGACGGAAGGTTTCTAATGGAAGACGTGGTTTGTGATGTGACGGAACATCTACATGACCAATCACTACACCCGCGACAGGATAGGTATATTTGGGTAGCTTTAACAGCTTGATCATGGCATCGGAATCACGACGAATCCCACCAATAGGTACAATTCCAAGGCCTTCCGAGCGTGCAGCAGCCATCACAGAGCCTAATGCAATTCCCACATCAGTCGCGCCAGCGACAACACTTTCCACACTTTCATGTGCAATTTGCTGATCTCCGATTAATTCCAATCCGACATGACTCTTATACATATCTAGCACAAAAACCAGAAACACGGGTGCTTGGGCAATCCAGGGTTGCCCACCTGCAATCTTGGAGATTTCAGCACGTCTTGCTTCATCGCGAATCACCACAATGGAAACTTGCTGTGAGTTGACTGATGTTGGTGCACGATAAGCCGTGCTAATGATCCGTTCTAGAGTTGCATCATCAATTGCCTCATCTGTAAAACTACGTTCACTCTTATGATCATTCAACAAATCAATCACGTTACTCATGAGATCTCCTGTATTTGGGAAATAATAGTCATCTAAAACTGACAATAATTTAAGCTAACAATATGCGAAATAAAGACATTTTATAGCTTGGTATAGCCAAAATTTTACCATAGCGCAATATGATGTATGTTTCAGTGGAGTTTCATTTACGGGATTGAAACTTTATACAAAAACAACTCACCATCTAACTCAGCGGTTTCAATTAGAGATACTTACAGATATAAATCATACAAATTTCAAAATCTTGATTAAATTTTTTTGATTTTTAAATTTATTTGAAAGAAAAAACTTGCTCCGATAGAACGATTGTTCTACCATCATTTTATGAACACAAAAAACACCAATACCCGGGAGAAGATCCTGAAAACTGCCGAGCAGCTGATTTATCAAAAGGGTATTCATGCCACGGGTATGGACCTTTTGGTTAAAACCTCAGGCGTGGCAAGAAAAAGTATTTATCGTTATTTCGCGACCAAAGATAACGTAGCTGCGGCAGCCTTAAATGCGCGTGGTGAACGCTGGATGTATTGGTTTCGAACCGAATGTGACAAAGGGGAAACTCCCGCTGAGCGTATTTTAAATATGTTTAGCACACTCAAAAACTGGTTTCAGTCTGAGGGTTTCCGTGGTTGTGCATTTATTAATACTGCTGGAGAAACTGGTGATCCGGAAGACCCTGTGCGGCGTATTGCAAAACTGCATAAGCAGAAACTTCTGGATTATATCTTTGAGCTCACTAGCCAAATGAATGTTGAGCAACCCATGGTCTTGGCCAAGCAGTTGCTTATCTTGATCGAAGGAGCAATTACCACCTCGCATGTGATGGGTGATACGAGTTCTGCCGATAGCGCAAAAGATGTCGCGCAATTATTGTTAAATCAGGCCAGTCAATCGGTCTAAAGCTTAAAACAGTGGATTATTTTTTATCTAAATTTTCTGGAGGATCTCCCGTGTCCCAAGAACAGAATCGACCACCACTGCCGCCTTTCACACGCGAAACGGCAATTGAAAAAGTGCGGCTTGCAGAAGATGGTTGGAATAGTCGAGATGCCGATAAAGTATCACTGGCATATACCCTAGACACTAAATGGCGTAATCGTGCAGAGTTTGCGACAAACCGAGAAGAGGCAAAAGCATTTCTTTCTCGTAAATGGAAAAAGGAACTTGAATATCGTTTGATCAAAGAACTATGGGCATTTACCGACAACCGTATTGCGGTTCGCTATGCGTATGAATGGCACGACGATTCTGGCAATTGGTTTCGTTCGTATGGTAATGAAAATTGGGAATTTGAGGAAAACGGTCTGATGCATCGTCGTTTTGCTTGTATCAATGATATGCCAATTCAAGCGAGCGAACGTAAATTCCACTGGCCGCTCGGTCGCCGACCAGATGATCATCCGGGATTATCAGATTTAGGGCTTTAAATATTTCTCGTTTGCCTCGGTTAATTTCTCCCAATTGATTAATCGAGGTTTTTTTATAGGTGTCCAGATTTAATATAAAGCTCAGCACCTACGTCTGAAGCGATAAGTGTATGTGTTGCGTCGGCTGGAAATCGAATCCAAGTTCCTTCCGGATAATGATCATCATCATTCAGCAATTCACCTTGAATCACCAAAATTTCTAGACCGCTGATAGATTGTTGCTGGAGTACATCTTGTGCAGAAAGTTTTTCTAAATACGTATTTTCTGTCAAGGAACTGAAAAGTGGACAAATCGTGCGACCTTCAACGACGATCCAATTGTCGGGGTTGTTGGTATCGATCACCAGTTTTTCGGTTTCGTTTTCGCCCATTTGCATCAGTTTGACAAAAATCAACGCACCTTCGTTGCTAGAAGGAATATGCTTTGAATTATGTGGGTTACGGATATACCAACCCTTTGGATAATGCTGTTCTCCATTTTCGGTAAATGTGCCAGATAGGATAAATAGCTCTTCACCCAATGGATGCGAATGTTCTGGAAATAGCGTTTTTGGCGCATACTTAACTAAACTCGTCGCACGTGCTTTTTCATCACCAATTCGATCAAGCATCATACGTTCGACTTCACCATTTGGCGATGGAAGCCATGCGTAATCATCTGGTTTAATAATGACCTTTTTGGAAAAATCGGCATTAATCATTTTCATGAGACATTTTTCCCTTGTATATCTTTCTTACTCAACCATATCATGCAACATTTGTTTGAACTGTTATTGTAAAGATCAACAGAATAATAAGTTCACATCAATCGATTATTTGACGTTTATTCCTGTTCCATCAATCCATTGATAGTGTAAATGAAGCTGCCAGTCAAGTTGATCGTCCTTTCGTAATTCAATCAAGCTTGAATAATCTGGCATATGATGAGCATTGACTTGATTACTCGATTACATTCTAAAGACTCAAAAAAGAGCTAAAAACATTAACTTTAGGTTAATGAATTTGCATTTTGCTTGATTGATTCAAGCGCAAAAAAAGCATTTTATAAGAACAGATCAAGACATGACCATTAAGGAAAATTACATGGAAGGTTCTGTTCAGCATAAAGAACGCCTATGGACAAAGCGTCGTCACAGTAAACAGCTCAAACTGGAAATGGCACAGCAATATACTGACGGTGTCGTGATTCCAACCCAAGATATCATTAAGGTACTTGAAACCTTGATCACACCGGGCGACCGAGTGGTGCTTGAAGGCAATAATCAAAAACAGGCCGATTTTTTATCTCGTTCACTTGCACAAGCCAGTCCACAAGTGTTGCATGATTTACACATGATCATGCCAAGTGTGGGACGTCCAGAGCATCTGGATTTATTTGAAAAAGGCATAGCACGAAAGCTCGATTTTTCTTTTGCAGGTACACAAAGCCTTCGTATTAGCCAGTTACTTGAAGATGGTCTACTCGAGATCGGCGCCATTCACACCTACATCGAGCTTTATTCGCGTTTATTGGTCGATCTAATTCCCAATGTGGTGCTGTCGGCAGGCTTTATGGCGGATCGTCAAGGCAATATTTATACCGGACCGAGTACCGAAGATTCACCTGCATTAATTGAACCTGCTGCATTTAGTGATGGAATTGTGATTGTACAGGTCAATGAACTGGTCGATGATGTACAAGATTTACCGCGCGTGGATATTCCGGCCTCTTGGGTAGATTTTGTGGTGGTGGCTGATCAGCCTTTTTATATTGAACCGCTATTTACCCGTGATCCCAAACATATCAAACCCGTACATGTACTGATGGCGATGATGGCCATCCGCGGAATTTATGAAAAGCATCAGGTTCAGTCATTGAATCACGGTATTGGATTTAATACGGCTGCGATTGAACTGATTTTACCTACCTATGGCGAGTCTTTGGGCCTCAAAGGTAAGATTTGCCGAAACTGGACATTGAACCCACATCCAACTCTTATTCCAGCCATTGAAACTGGTTGGGTTGAAAGTGTGCACTGTTTCGGTACCGAATTGGGAATGGAAAAATATGTAGCTGCACGTCCAGACGTATTTTTTACCGGTCGAGATGGCTCACTACGCTCTAACCGGATGATGTGCCAACTGGCAGGGCAGTATGCGGTTGATCTATTTATCGGGGCAACCTTACAAGTGGATGGTGATGGCCATTCATCGACCGTAACCAAAGGTCGTTTAGCAGGTTTTGGTGGTGCACCCAACATGGGTCATGATCCGCGAGGTCGTCGTCATGATACACCAGCATGGCTGGATATGCGCCAGCAAGTTCATTCGGATACCGATACCTACCTTGCGCGAGGTAAAAAGCTGGTGGTTCAAATGGTCGAGACCTATCAAGAAGGTGGAAAACCTACATTTGTAAACACACTTGATGCTGTCGAGGTGGCCAAAAAAGCCGGTATGCCGCTGGCTCCTGTCATGATTTATGGTGATGACGTCACGCATTTATTAACCGAGGAAGGCATCGCCTACTTATATAAGGCACGTAGTCAGGAAGAGCGTCGTGCCATGATTGCAGCAGTTGCTGGCGTGACCGAAATTGGCTTACAGCAAGATCCCAAAAAGACCCAGCAACTTCGTGCAGAAGGACTGGTCGTTTTTCCAGAAGATCTAGGAATCAAGCGTACCGATGCGACACGTGAATTGCTGGCCGCGAAGAATATTGCAGATTTGGTGACTTGGTCAGATGGTTTGTATCAGCCCCCAGCGAAATTTAGGAGCTGGTAATGAATGCCATATTAAATACAAAACCCGCACTTACACGGGCAGAGCAAATTGCAAATCTAGCAGTACAAGCACTAATCGATGAAGTCAATCTGACACCTAAGCCGGCATTGGTGGATCGTCGCGGTAGTGGCGCTCATCACGATTTGACACTTCAATTGATGGAGCGGTCTGCAAATAGCCTTTACCCGATGTTTAAAGCCATGGCAGAAGTAGCCCAAGCGCATGGTCACGTTTCACAAGCACTGCGCGAAGAGATAGGGCAGCTTGGACGCGATGGCGAGCAGCATATGCTCAAGATAACAAACGGTGTAAATACGCACCGTGGTGCGATCTGGTCGATGGGCCTCATGGTCACCGCAGCCGCATTGGAGCTGTCGCAGCAGCATGCGCATGATGTAGAGCATCTTTGCCAGATTGCAGCACAGATTGCGTGCTTAACAGATCGTTTTGTGCCAGCTCAGGCTGTGTTGAGTCATGGTCAGAAGATCCAGAAAAAATTTGGCATTCAAGGTGCAAAACATCAGGCACAACAGGCATTTCCTGTGCTCACCACCTACGGATTGACCGAGCTGCATCGTAGTCGGGCACATCACATTGAAGAAAACAAAGCCCGGATTAATGCCTTACTGGCCATGATGGCACACTTAGACGACACCTGTGTAATTCATCGCGCAGGACTGGATGGTTTGAGTTGTGTCCAAACCGGCGCGCTAAATATTTTGGCATTAGGTGGCTGTTCGAGCCAACAAGGATACCGTGCGCTGCTTGATTATGAACAAGCGCTGATGATGATTCGCGCATCGGCAGGAGGTGCCGCAGATTTACTGGCTTCGCTGTTGTTTCTCGATCAAGTCGAGCAGATCAACTGGAATGAAACGCAAGGATTACAAGCATGGAAATATTAAATTTTGAATTTTCAGCCAGCGAGGCGGCAGCGAAATCCGCATTGGTGGGGTGTGTCGGATCGGGAGATCTTGAAATTTTGATGGAACCGAGTTCGTCGAATGTCACCACCATTCAGGTGATCACCTCAGTCGATGGTAGTGAGCAGCGCTGGAAAAATTTATTTAAACGTATTTTTTCAGAGTCGAAGCAATGTGCAGTCAACATCGAAATCCATGACTTTGGTGCCACACCGGGGGTTGTCCGTTTAAGACTCGAGCAGGCTTTTGAAGAGGTGCAACATGGCTGATATCGATTATTTACTAAAAAAACAGAGTTTCATTGAGCTTGATGCTCGCCAGCGTGCCAAAAGCCTACTCGATGCAACATCTCAAAAAGAACTGCTCGATCCTTTTGCACGTGTCATGTCGCCGTGGTTAATCAAACAAAATATCGTGCCGCAAGCCGATGACGGCGTTGTAGTGATCAAGGGGACGCTTGAAGGTCGGCCAGCGGTGGTCATTTCAATTGAAGGTGTGTTTCAGGGAGGAAGTCTTGGTGAAGTTGGAGGCGCTAAAATTGCAGGCGCTTTAGAGCTTGCCGTCGAAGACAACCGCAATCACATTCCTACCGTCGCGATTTTATTGCTCGAAACGGGGGGGGTTCGGTTACAAGAAGCCAATCTTGGATTGGCAGCAATTGCAGAAATTCAGGCTGCAATCGTTGCGTTACGTCAGTATCAACCTGTCATCGGGGTGATTGCCGGAAGTGTTGGTTGCTTTGGTGGTATGTCAATTGCTGCAGGTTTATGCAGTTACCTGATCATGACACAAGAAGGACGCCTGGGACTAAATGGTCCGCAAGTCATTGAGCAAGAAGCGGGTTTAAAAGAGTATAACGCCAAAGATCGTCCGTTTATTTGGAGTATCTGTGGGGGTGAACAGCGCTTTAAAACTGGCCTGATCGATGCCTATATCGATGACAACCGCGAGCAAATTAAGGCACAGATCATCGAATTTATTCAGCAAGGATCACCACAACGACCGCGTTGCATGCAAGCAGAACACTACTTAGAAAAGCTTCAGCACCTAGATACCACGCAGCAGATCAGTCCGGCAGAAGTACAGGCATTGTATCAGGGAGAAAAAGCATGAATATGGATGTTAATGCAATCAAACAGGCTACTCGAGGGAAAGTATGGTTCGATCGACTGACCCAGAATTTTGAGCGAATCGAAAGCGGAATTGAATCGTTGCAGATTGCCGAAGGTAAAATCAATAACCAGATCGTTCGGGTATTTTGCATAACGGCGGACACTCAAAATCGTTTTCCACGCGCGCGTAATGGGGAGGTGGGACTACTTGAAGGTTGGGGGCTTGCCCATGCAGTAAATCAGTTAATCGAACAAGATCAAGATGCATCTAAAAAGCGTGGCATTCTTTGTTTGGTGGATGTACCGAGTCAGGCATATGGCAGACGCGAAGAAAGTTTAGGAATTCATCAGGCCTTGGCCGCAGCCGTAGACAGCTATGCACGTGCTCGCCTTGCAGGACATGCATTAGTAAGCCTTTTGGTAGGTAAATCAATGTCTGGAGCTTTTTTGGCGCATGGTTATCAGGCCAATCGGATACTAGCACTCAAAGATTCTGGCGTTATGGTACATGCTATGGGCAAAGAATCTGCTGCGCGCGTGACCTTGCGTACGGTTGAAGAACTTGAGCATCTGGCTCAGCGTATTCCACCCATGGCTTACGACATCGAAAGCTATGCTTCTTTAGGATTATTATCGGGTCTAATTGAGGTGGAATCGGCTGAAGATCCAACCCAACATGACTTAGCGTCTGTGACTCAGTCAATCGCAGTAGCTTTTGAGGATATTCAGCAGCAAGGGTGCTGTGATTTATCGCATCGCTTGCAAGCTCAAAATCGTCAAGCCTCATTGCGTGTTCGTGAGTTAATAAAGGCGCAGTGGTCATGATGAATTCGATACAGCCACATGATTTACTCTGGGGTATGACACCGCAAATGCTGGGTGATGATGTACCTCAATGGGTGATTGCGGCTGTATCACATGGCCATCCTGTAGTGGTTCGACGTGATGTGATGATCAATCAGATGATTCCCGTTGGAATTCGAGGAAGATCACGCGGGGAGCGTTTTGCCACACATTTGCATTACAATGCAATTACAAAATGTGTGCAACCGGAACAATTGGCACATGTTGATTTAAATCTATTTCCACATTTAAAAGATCGGCTTGAGCAAATAAATATCCTGATGCACCAATCAGGTTGGGCTTGGGGATATACCGGGAGCGTCGGTTTTGAGCTGGCAACCGGATTGAAAACCGTTACGCCGCAAAGTGATATTGATCTGATTATCCGTACACCTGAAGCGATGTGTAAGAAACAAGCAACATGGTTGTTAGAGCAGTTAGATCAATTGGCTTTGAAAATAGATGTGCAATTACAAACACCGCGGGGTGGCGTTGCCTTAAAGGAATGGGCAAGGGCGACTGGCAAAGTACTGCTCAAGCAATCGAATGCTGCGGTATTGACTAAGAACCCTTGGCAGTAAGGAAGAATCGATATGAGCACAATTTGGGTATTTCCGGGACAAGGCGCGCAGCATCCGAATATGTTGCACGACCTGCCTCAGCATCATCTTGTGCAACATTATATTCAGCAAGCTTCTGATGTTTTAGATCAAGAGGTGCTGTTGCTTGATCAGCCAGATGCACTGAAATCGACCTATGCCGTACAAATTTGTTTATATATTGCCGGCGTGGTGAGTGCGGCACTTTTACAAGAGCATGCGGGCCAGCCTCAATTTGTTGCTGGACTTTCAATTGGAGCTTGGGCCGCAGCCACGACTGCCAAGGTGATAACATTTGAAGATGGATTAAAACTGGTTGCGAAGCGCGGACAACTCATGCAGGAAGCATATCCTTCTGGATATGGTATGACGGCCATTTTGGGTGCAGATCAAGCGCGTGTCGAGATGTGGGTAAACGCCGTAAAATCAACACACGCTGAAGTTTATATTGCCAATATTAACACCGAAACCCAAATTGTAATTTCGGGTGAAATAAACGCCATGCAAGCAGTGGGTTCACTTGCTCAGCAAAATGGCGCTGTATGTAAAAAAGTCGAAATCAGTGTGCCATCGCATTGTGAATTACTTACACAACAGGCACAGCAACTGGCGACGATGATGGAGGGGATTCGTACACAACAACCCAGCATTAAATATTTAAGTGGTACAAGCGCCAGAGTATTGCCTACGGATCGGCAGATCGTAGACGATATCGTGTTTAATATGTGCCGGATGATTCGTTGGGACAATACCGTGCGCGCTGCATGGGAGCGAGGCGCCCGATTGCACATTGAAGCATTGCCAGGAAATGTCTTAACTGGCTTGGCAAAAAAAACGTTCAAAGAAGGAACCGTGTTGTCCTTTCAGAATACACAGTTGGAAAGTCTGATGACGGCGATGCACATCCAGCAAGGATGTATTTGAAGTTATCAAAAAATGAAGAAACTCAATGGATAGAGGACGTTAAAAATGATTATTTATGGAACAGCGATTTTAGCGATTTGTCACTTACTCGGCGATTATCTGGGGAATGCGCTTGGAATGTTACTTGGAGTAAAAGCCAATGTCGGTGGTGTAGCCATTTCAATGATTTTGCTTATTCTGACGAAAGAATTGTTGGCAAAAAAAGGCTATTTACCTCAAGTGACACAGTTTGGTGTGTTGTACTGGTCTGGTATGTATATTCCGATTGTTGTGGCGATGTCCGCGGGACAAAATGTGGTGGCTGCACTATCAGGCGGTGTGCTCGGGATTATTGTTTCAGTGGCTTCATTGGTCGGAACCGTATTGGTGATTCGCTATCTCAATCGTATTAGTGGCGACTATGAAACATATGAATGGACAATCGAAAGAGTCGAAAAAACAGCATAAAAAGAACTGAATAAAGAAAAGGAGCTTCAACATGGATACATTAATTGCAGTACTCACCAAGAATGCGCTAGTAACCGCCTTGGCGATCACAGGTTTGATGATGTTTGTCTCACATCTTTTATCTAAATATCTGACCAAAGGTAAATTACAAAGTTCAGCGATTGCAATTACTTTAGGGTTGGTGGTCGCATATTTTGCTGGCGTGTATACACATGGCACCAAAGGTATTTCTGATATTGCAATTTTTTCAGGATTTGCACTATTGGGTGGTGCCATGATTCGTGATCTTGCTATTGCTTCAACTGCGTTTGAAGTAGATGTAAAAGAAGTCAAAAAAGCCGGCAAGATCGGTTTAATCGCACTTATGCTTGGATGCGTTGTACCTTTTGCAATTGGTGTAATTGTGGCATGGTGTTTAGGTTATAAAGATCCTGTTTCAATGACCACGATCGGTGCGGGTGCGATGACTTATATTGTCGGGCCAATTACGGGCACTGCAATAGGGGCAAGCTCTGATGTGATTGCGCTTTCAATTGCGATTGGCTTAATTAAATCGGTGTTTTTTATGGTGGGGACACCGTTACTGGCAAAATTCATGTATTTGAAAAGCCCACGTTCAGCAATGGTATTTGGTGGCTTGGCCGGAACAACCAGTGGTACAGCAGCAGGTTTAGCAGGTACAGATGTCAGATTGGTTCCATATGGCGCATTGGTCGCAACCTTTTATACAGGACTCGGATGCTTACTCGGTCCGTCAGTTTTTTTCCTGACAGTCAATGCAATTTTTGGTTGATGCACTTAAAAAGAAACTTCGGCAAGTGGTTTTTATTGACCAGTTGCCGACAATTTATGAATGTAAGTATTGTTTTGCAAACATGCGACATTCTGCAATTAAAGCCAGAAGATTTGGATCACGCTCCTTACTTTTTAAAAAAACCAAACCAATTTCTTGTTTAATCTGTTTTGCACCTTTTAATGGAATGAGTTTCACTGAGCTTTCGTGAATCGTCGAGATTCGACCAGGTAAAAGGGCGAGTCCAACGCCGGTACTGACCATACTAATCAGAGTAAAAATATCGCTCACTTCCAAAAACACTTTAGGGTCAATTCCTGCATTTTCGAAAACTTCATCGCTATCACTGCGTGTAGCAAATCCTTTTGACAAAGTTAAAAAGGTTTCATCTTTTAAGCTAGCCAAATCCACTTCATGCGTATTGGCAAGCGCTGAGTTTTTATTGACGGCTAAGAAAATTTTATCCTCAAACATCGGTAAACTTTCAAAATCTGGATCGTCTGTGGTGGCGTTCAAGGCCACGATAATTGCATCGAGTTCAGTCGATTTCAGCTTTTTAACCAAATCTAGATTCGAACTTAAGAGCAATTGAATATCGAGTTCGCCTCGACGCAGCTTCAGACGACTAATCACATTTGGAATCGTATTTACGGTGAGCGAATATAACGAACCGAGATGCAAAACCTTTGCTGCAAAGCCAGCCGCTTCACGGGTTTTATTCACAGTCGTGATCATGTCTTGGACTAGTTTTTGTGCATTTTCTTGCAAGACATAAGCACTTTTGAGAGGAATTAGGCTTCGGCCTTCATGTTTAAACAAAGGACAACGTAGCGCACTTTCCAAAGAGTGTAATGCCTTATGCACACTGACATTGCTAATTTGCATTTCAATTGCAGTTTTTGTTAAATTTCCACAGCGCATAAACGCTAAAAAAATCTGAATCTTTTTCAGCGTTAGCTCATCATCAATATCCATAATGTATGCATATGTCCTTATGATTTATCCAAATACCCAAAACTTGAGTATCTCTTTGTGAGTGTAGTACAAATGTGGATATTTTGGCGAAGTTGTTTTTTCATTAGCTCGAGCAGAAGTGTTTGTTTGGTGATTTATCTTTAAAATCTTAAAATTTAGATTTATCAGTTGTTTAAAATGCTTTAAGCTAGTTACAATACCTCATAAATGATGAAAATGTGATGCCACAAACATAAGTGATGTTGTACATTTCACGCTTTATTCACATACACATACAGTATTTTAAAAATATAGAAAAAACATAAGGTGAATTTCATGAAATCTTTGAGTAAAACATTAGCCATTTCAACTGTTGTATGTTCTAGCATTTTTGGCGCCATTGCAGCGCACGCTGAAACGCAAGCACCGAAAGCCGTAGAGCAGATCGATATCAATAAATATACCGGAAAATGGTATGAGATCGCGCATTTGCCAGTCTATTTCCAGCGCAAATGTGCCAGTGATACTTCTGCAACCTATGCACTCAATGCAGATAGGACTGTTGCAGTCATTAATAGCTGTCGCACCCAATCTGGCGAGATGATTCGTTCGGAAGGTGTTGCATATCCTCAAAATGCAGGTAACAGCAAACTTAAAGTAAGTTTCTTACCAAAAGGTCTACGCTGGATTCCTTTTACCAAAGGCGACTATTGGGTACTTCGGATTGATCCGGATTATCAAACGGTTTTAGTCGGTGGCCCATCACACAAATACTTATGGATTTTGTCACGTAACCCACAATTAGATACAACTACCTACCAATCTTATTTACAAACCGCGCGCGATTATGGCTATGATGTAACCAAGTTGGTCAAAACTCCACAAAAATAATGAGTCATGCATAGGTCAAGCCGAGTCACTGACTCGGTTCGACTCTTAAGAGAAATGCTTCACATAAACTTCATATCGCATCTCCTACAATGACACCATAGAGAGAAATGCTGCAGATCAGGAAGAATCAATGTCTAAATTTTTTCTACGATGGATCGATAGCTGGTCGACGACAGACAACGCACAAGAAACAATCACGTCTAATTTAAGTCAACGTCATCAAACTCAATGGCTTAGAATTATTCCGTTTATTGTTTTGCATGTGGCATGTCTGGCGGCTTTCTGGGTCGGTGTGTCATGGTTTGCCATCTTGTTTATGGTGTTTTTCTATTTTATTCGTATGTTCGCCATTACGGCATTCTTCCACCGTTATTTGTCGCATAAAACCTTTCAAACCTCGCGTCCGGTTCAATTTCTGTTTGCTTTAATTGGGACCATGAGTGCACAGCGCGGGCCTCTTTGGTGGGCGGCGCACCATCGTTATCATCATCGTTTCACCGACACCGACCAAGATCCACATTCATCGACCAAAGGCTTTTGGTATAGCCATGTGGGCTGGTTTTTAAACGAAGAAAATTTTGGTACGCGTAAAAACATCATTAAAGATTGGCTCAAGTTTCCAGAACTCATCTGGCTAGATCGTTTTAGTTTACCTGTGGTGGTGTTTACTGCGATTGGTATCTATGCATTGGGTGAAGCACTGGCAGTCTATGCGCCTCAACTTGGTACCAATGGCCTACAGCTCTTGGTCTGGGGCTTTGTGATTTCAACAGTACTGCTCACGCATGCGACCTTGTGTATCAACTCCATGGCACACCGCTATGGTTCACGTGATTTTAATACAGACGATGAAAGCCGCAATAATTTGTTCTTGTCCTTGATTACTCTAGGTGAAGGTTGGCATAACAATCATCACTATTATGCAGGAAGTACACGCCAAGGCTTCTTTTGGTGGCAAATAGATATTACCTATTACCTGCTTAAAATCATGTCTTGGATGGGGCTGGTGTGGGGCATTAAAGACGTCCCAGAGCGTGTTTATGCAGCGCGTCAACATGTCTCGTCTCGTGAATTTAAACAACTAAATATAGAAAAAATTGAGAGTGAAGAAGTTCGATGAAAATCGCCATTATTGGGTCTGGTATTTCCGGCATGTACGCCGCATGGAAGCTTTCAAAACATCACGACGTCACGATCTTCGAAAAAAATGCGTATTTTGGCGGTCATACCGATACTCATGATTTGTTTGTCGATGGCCGCCATGTGGCAGTTGATAGTGGATTTATCGTTTTTAATGCCCACAATTATCCATTGTTTTGTGCGATGCTGAACGAACTCGGCGTAAGCGCTCAAGACAGTGACATGAGCTTTTCAGTAAACAATCTGGTGAGTGGTTTACAATACAATCCTTCTAAAAAATGGTCGTTATTTACCCGGCCACAGAATTTTGCAAATTCTCGTTTTAGAAGCATGATCTCGGATTTACTTCGTTTTTATGAAGCCAACAAGGCGTTAAACATAGATGAAGTCGATTCTGAAATGACGATTGAGGCATATCTCGATCAGCATGGTTATTCAGACGCATTTCGTGAAGAGCATTTATATCCGATGTGCGGTGCGCTTTGGTCGAGTCCGGTTGAGCAAGTCGGTGAGATTCCGTATAAATTCGTGGTCAGTTTTTTTCAGCATCATCGAATGCTACAGCTTAAAGACCGTCCACAATGGAAAACAGTGAAGGGTGGCTCTGCAACGTATATTCGAGCCATTCAAGCGCAGTGCAGCAATATTGCTTGGCAGCATACGGCTGTCCAGCAGGTAAAGCGTTTTGACGATCATGTCGAAATTCATACAGATGATCAGGTCTTGAATTTTGACTGGGTCATCTTTGCGGCGCATGCAGATGACTGTTTGCCGTTGCTGCATGACGCAACGCCGCTCGAGCAAGATATTCTGGGTAGTTTTAGTTATCAAGACAATACCATGGTGGTGCATCGAGACCTTTCGATTATGCCGAAATCGCGCAGTCAGTGGGCCAGTTGGCATGTCCACGTGACGCCTGATCATTCAAAAGAATCAGGTGCCAAAGTGCACTATGGTTTTACTTACTGGATGAACAGTCTACAAAATTTGTCATGTTCATCTCAGATTTTTTCTACACTCAATCCGAACATGCCGATTAACCCGAAACAGATTTTCGTGACACGGCACTACCGTCATCCGGTATTTGATCGACCTGCGATTGATGCACAGTTACGCTGGTCAGAAATTAGCGGGGTCAATCGAACGTCTTTTTGTGGTGCCTACTGGGGCTGGGGCTTTCATGAAGATGGTGCCCGAAGTGCTCAACGTGTTGTCGATCAAATTCAGGTTGATGCTTAATCGCACAAGGAGTTACAGATGCTCTGGACCCCACTTGCACGTGCGCCTGCAAAAATTCGCCACCGCCGTTATTCACCAAAATCACATGCTTTTGAATCTGAGCTGACCTATCTGTGGTTCAATCCAGATCAAATTGAACACGACGCTCAAACATGTAAATTATGGTCGGTACGACGCTGGAATATTTTGAGCATAAAGCCTAATGACTTCTTGACGATGTATAGCGGTAGTATTCGAGAACGAGTCAAAAAAGCAATTTTGGAACATGCCAATTTCGTTGCTCGGGCCGACTGGGAAATTCGGGTATTGGCTTTACCCCGTTATTTCGGATTTCGGTTTAATTCGGTGGTGTTTTATTACGTTTTTAATCGTGATCAACAGCTTCAATTTATTTTGAGTGAAATTACCAATACGCCTTGGAATGAGCGTAAAGTTTACGTGCATGATTGCCGCGAGCAAGACGCACAGATTCAGCATTTTAAGAGCTATCAGTTTAAGTTTGATAAGGCATTTCACGTGTCGCCGTTTATGCCTATGGCACTAGCATATCAGTGGAAATTCAGCCATTCAAATATACAAAATGTGATTCATATGCAGCTTTATGAACAGCAACAACTGATCTTCGATGCCACGATGAATTTCACCTTAGACCCCATCACGTTTCCTTCACAGCAATATCGATATGCTCTTCGTTATAGTGTGGAGCCTTTTAAAATGTTAGCTTCGATTTATTTACAAGCCTTCCAGTTGTGGCGCAAGAAAGTTCCATTTTATCGTCACCCAAAAAAGAATAAGGATATATAACCCATGATTAAGACATTTCTTTACGGTGAACAAGATACATTACCGCTGATTTTAAGAGGGCTTCTTAAAATACAGCACGGTCAGATTACTTTTCGCGGTGTTTGGAACGGAACTGTGGGTGAGCCCTCAGATCTTCATGCCACCATTGAGGTGCATAATCCGGCACTGATTGAACTGATATTCAAAAATGGCGTACTTGGTGCCGCCGAAGGTTATATTCGCGGTGACTGGACCACCGACCACTTGGTCGAGCTCATTCAGATTTTATCGCGTAACCGACATGTACTCGATAAAATCAATCAAAACGTGGTGGCACAAGCAAGCCAAAGCTTATTAAAACTCTGGTACAAATCACGACAAAATTCAATCACGGGTAGTCGTAAAAATATTGCCGAGCATTATGATCTAAGCAACGACTTCTTTAAGCTATTTCTCGATGACTCGATGATGTACTCAAGTGCGGTATTTACCGATGAGCACATGACGCTTGAAGCGGCATCTGATTTGAAAAAAGAGCAGATTTGCCAAAAACTCCAGCTTAAACCGCTCGATCATCTGGTCGAAATTGGAAGCGGTTGGGGGGGCTTTGCAATTTACGCCGCTCAAAATTATGGCTGTAAAGTCACCACGATCACCATTTCACAAGCGCAATATGATGAAGCAGTAGCACGCGTTGAGGCGGCTGGTTTAAGCCATCGAGTTGATGTGCAGCTTAAGGATTATCGTCTTCTTGAAGGCAAATTCGACAAACTGGTTTCAATTGAAATGATTGAAGCGGTGGGAGAGCAGTACCTGCCAACTTATTTTAACCAGTGCCGCAATCTTCTTAAACCGCATGGTCTGGCCCTGATTCAAGCAATTACCATTGAAGATGCACGCTATGAAAAAGCCATTAATACAGTCGATTTCATTAAGCGGTATATCTTCCCGGGTAGTTTTATTCCGTCTATCAGCGTCATGACTTTGGCAGCATCAACCCAAAAACTGCGTCTGAAACAGCTCGATGATATTGGTTTAAGCTATGCCCAAACCATTCATCATTGGCGAGCACGCTTTTTAGCAGCTAAAGCAGACGTACTGGCACTTGGTTTCGATGAAAGCTTCATTCGTATGTGGGATTTTTACCTCTGTTACTGCGAAGGGGGCTTCAGAGAAGGCGTCATTAGCGATGTGCATATGCTATTTGAAGCCAGTCCATATTGAGATCGATCTGGAAATGAAGGAGATCAGTGATGCTATGGAATCTGGTTATTCTAGATGTTGCGATCATGTTGGTATGCTGGCTGGTTGCAACCTTCAATCGTCGCGTGGGAATTGTTGATGTCGCATGGAGTTTTTGTATTGCGATCAATATCTTACTTTCGGCTTGGTTGATTGATACCGCACCACTTGCCATTCGTTTATTTATTGGTGTGTTAAGCGGTGCATGGTTTTTACGCCTGTTTCAGCATTTGTTTCGGCGTTATCTTGCCGAGACTGAAGAAGACACACGCTATGCCAATATGCGCAGAGCCATGGGCAAGTTCCAGCATGTCGGCTTCTTACTTTTTTTCTTGTTTCAGGCAGGTTTAGTACTGCTATTTTTCGCTCCAATGTGGGTGTTGCTCAATCAGCCTGCTTCCGCCTGGTCAGGCTTTATGTTGCCCGCGATGGTGGTTGCCGCGCTTGTCATGCTGGTTGCTTTTGCCGGAGAAAGCATCGCAGATCAGCAGCTTTACCGTTTCAAGCAAGACAAGGCCAATCGTGGCAAAACAATGGATCAGGGTTTATGGCGATACTCTCGGCATCCCAACTACTTTTTTGAATGGTTGCATTGGTTTGCTTACCCGATTTTAGGCTTGGCAGTGGGCGTATACGTGCTGTGGATTTATCCGCTGCTGATGTGGTTATTTTTGTATTACATCACAGGTATTCCGTTTAGTGAGCAACAAGCGTTAAAGAACCGTGGTCAAAATTATCGTGACTATCAGCAACGAACTTCAATGTTTATTCCTAGAAAACCAAAACAATAGGTCAATATATGGATTTTATCATTCAACAATCGCTCAAACTGGTCGAGAGTGGCCTTGTACCCGATCAGGCCATTCGTGCGGCTATTCGTGCGCTCAGTAAAAAACGTCTGATTCAGGAAGGTCGTTATGATCCTGAACAGGCCGCCCAGCGTTATATGGATGTGCTGAATACCCTCAAGCACAGTGAAATTGCCATTGAAACCGACAAAGCCAATGAGCAGCACTACGAACTACCGACCGAATTTTTTCAGGCCGCATTGGGCAAGCGCTTAAAATACAGCGCATGTTACTTCCCGACTGCCAAAACCACCCTAGACGAAGCCGAAGAGTTTGCTTTACAGATATACTGTGAACGCGCTCAGCTTAAGGATGGTCAGCAGATTTTAGAGCTGGGCTGTGGCTGGGGATCTTTTACACTCTGGATGGCAGAGCGTTACCCAAATGCCTCAATCAAGGGCGTGTCTAATTCGGCCACACAACGTCAACACATCTTGGCCCAAGCGAAACAGCGTGGACTCAATAATATTGAAATCCTGACCTGTGATGTGAATGTACTTGAACTTGAAAAAGGGCAGTTTGATCGCGTGGTATCGGTCGAAATGTTTGAGCATGTGCGCAATTACCAGCGTTTATTTGAAAAAATTCAAACATGGCTGAAAGATGATGGCTTATTATGGTGTCATATTTTCTGTCATCGATTCTTGCATTACCCATTTGAAATTAAGAACGAATATGACTGGATGTCGAAATACTTCTTTACTGGTGGTCTGATGCCGTCGGTCTCGACATTCTTACATTTTCAGGATCATTTAGAGCTCAGCCAGCAGTGGCAGTGGTCAGGTGAGCATTATGAGCGTACCGCCAATGCATGGCTTGAAAACATGGATGCGCATGAAACTGAACTCAAACCGTTGTTTGAAAAAATTTATGCACAAGATGCAGATGCATGGTGGCAGCGCTGGCGCATATTCTTTATGGCCTGTGCCGAGCTGTTTGGATTTGACCAAGGTCAAGAGTGGGTCGTTGGGCATTACTTATTTAAAAAGAAGGCTGCCTAACACACAAATTGGCTGTTATTGAGTTGTAAATATGTTGAAGTTCTACCGCAACGACCATTCCAATCATCCTGTGGCTGATGTGTTTAATCGATACTATTGGCTACAGATTGTTTTGATTGCAATGTCGATTGTGGTGGGCTTGGCATGCAGCGCATGGGTCATTAAAGGCTCTTTATTAAAAACTGCCCTTGAGCAGGAGATGGAGCATTACTGGATTCGCGTTCAGCGTAATCCGAATGCGAATTTACCCGATACCAAAAACTTGTATGGCTATCGATGGCTCACCAATAACCCACCGCCGCGTTTTAAATCTTATACCTTCAAGCCTGGTGTAAACCGGATGTTTATTGATGGTAAAGATCGTATGACAGTTTATGGTGAGAAAAATGGTCAGCATGTCTTGCTCGTTTTTGGTGAAAGCAACGTCAATAAATTGATCTGGCTGTTTGGTCTTGCACCACTCATGTTTAGCTTATCTGTTTTATACAGCTTTTTGTGGTGGTCAAACCGGCGGGCAAAGCGCTATTTTTCTCCTATTACACGATTGGCCAATGCGCTTGAACAAATCGATTGGGCGCATCAAACCGAGCAATCGCCATTTGCCCAAATCAGTACCAATGGTAATTTAGAAGCAGAATACCTTAAGCAGGCGCTAGAAAAGTACCATCAAGTTTTGACCGAATTTATCCGCCGAGAGCGCGAGTTTACAGGGGATGTAAGCCACGAGCTGCGCACACCGCTTACGATCTTAAAGGGCAATTTACAGTTATGCCAAGTTAAGTTTGGCCAAGACAAATCCTTGCTGCGTATGCACAATACCATTGAGGACATGCAGCTTTTGGTCGATACACTTTTGGCAATAGCGCGAAATACCACCAGTAATCTAAATACTGAACATCATTATTTGTCTAAAATCGTCGATGATCTGGTGATGGATCTGGCCGATATGAGTCAGGTCAAAGGCATTGATATTGAAATTCAGTACGAAGAAGCCGAGCAAAAGCGCTGGCTATATCCTTCCATGACCAAAATGGTGCTCAGTAATATCTTGCGTAACGCTTTAAATTATTCGCAAGGTACCCAGATCGATATAATCTTGCAAAAAAACAGCCTTATTATTGCCGATAATGGAATTGGATTGGATTTACCCAACGATGCCAAAGTGCAAGAGCTCAATGAATCTCAGTTGAAGCTCGATGTAAAAGGGCATGGAATTGGTTTACAACTGGTGCAAAAACTGTGTAAACAGCTCAACTGGCGCGTAGAGCTGTTCGACCGTCAATATTATCTTTTAACCCATCCAGAACTAATGCTGCAAAATACTACAGGATTGATTGTTGTGGTTTATCTTTGTTAAGAGGCGCTTTGTTCAATCGCAATCTTTAAACCCACTCCTGAAACGGTGTGTAATAGTTTTTGTTCAAAGGGTTTATCAATCATTTTTCTTAGATTATAAATATGGCTTCTGAGTGCATCGCTCTCAGGCTCTTCTTCACCCCATAATTCCATAATCAGTTCTTGCTTGGTCACTACTTTAGGTGACTGACGCATTAATGTTTTGAGTAATTTAAACTGAATCGGTGGCAGTTCTATTGAATGACCGTTTCGTATGACGCGCTGAGTAGATGTGTCTAATACAAGATCGTGTATTTTGATTTGGCTATTAGACACCTCGCCAGAAGCACGCTTAATGAGGGCACGAATGCGGGCAACCAGTTCGTTGAAGTCAAATGGCTTGATCAAGTAGTCGTCTGCACCAGCAGAAAACCCCTGAAGTTTATCTTCAACAGTATCACGCGCTGTGAGCATGAGCACAGGTAAATCCAGTCCTTGATCGTTTCGTACCCAGTCACAAAGCTGGTAGCCTGTACCGTCTGGTAAGTTCACGTCTAATAAAAGCAAATGAAAAGGCTGTGACTTTAAGAAGTTTTTGGCAGCGTCAAGGTTACGCGCATGGTCAACCACGTAACCATGCGCCTCTAAAAACTCACAAACCGTTGCAGCCAGCTCAAAATGGTCTTCGACCATGAGTATAAAATGATGGCTCATAAGATGAAGCGAATCCATTAATTGAGAAGTTGTTGTTTTAACTTAGCATTAAATGGCGCTGCACCAAACCAAATTTTAAAATAATCATTGGCATGCGGATCGGTAATTGAACCAAGCAGTTTATTGTTTAAAACCAGATCCAGTTTCTGATTTTGCATTTGATAGCCAATGCTATACAAATCTCCCGATTTTACTGGCCGATAGAGCGCGGTAATCTGGTTCAAAGGGGATTTACTGCTAAAGCCAGAAATATTTTTTTCCAGAAAATGTGTGGCCGCTTTTTTAAATGCCCATTCTGGAATATCACGGGTGTAGTAGAAGTCAAGCCGGATATCCTGCGTATTCCATGCCTTAGCACAATCTTGCGCATAGTAGCTGACTTTACCGACATTTTTGAGCGTCACCACAATTGGTGCTGTACTGCATTTTTTTAATTCGCTGGCCGATGCTGTTTGTGTCATCCATAATGATGACACGCCCAACACACTACCAATTACGATTTTTTGAATGGTAATACCCATTTGTAAGCTCCTCCAAATACAGGTAATGAACGAAATAAGCCGTTAGCAGGGTCCCAGAAATCTTGCTGGAAAATAATCTGTTGTTGCGGATTCACTTTAATTTCGCTGATACCGTAGGAGTCCATAGTTTTGGTACTACCGAACATCTTGAAGTCATAAGCCATGTGCCAGTGAATATATGCGGAGTCTTCATGATGGGTCGCGCTGATGAGTTTTACGGTCACGTTGCTCACGCGTTTATTCATGCCTTCAAAATGCTTCACCAATTCTTGCTTATTAGAAAACTGAGATAAAGTATCGTTGATGTAAAGCTGATCGGCATATAGATTACTGGCATTTTTCACAAATGACGGTGTACCGAGGGTATTAAAGGCACCCACAAATCGCTGGCCGATGTCCATAGCTTTTTGATCATCCATCACTACACCATTCACTTGCTCACGCGCTTTAGTGTAATCACTGGTATATGCTGGCATGCTTTTACAGGCACTCAGACTCAAAATCGTAATGGCCGAGACGGCAAGTGTCGTGATTCTTTTCATCATTGGGTTCACCCTTAATTTATCTTTATCAATCAAAGGTAGGTGAAAAGGTGTGAACTGGGCGTGAAATTTATACGTCAGATCGTGATCAAACGTATAGCTTGCGTTATTGAATATTAAGTTAAAAAACGTTAAACATCATCATATGGTTCAACTGGCGTCTCTAGCGTGAGCTGATAAAACGCGGCATCGAGCCAGCGTCCAAATTTAAATCCCGCTTGAGTGATAGTGCCCGAATAACGAAATCCGAGTTTTTCATGCAATTTAATACTGGCTACATTGGTTGCATCAATACATCCGACCATCACGTGCACATCAGCGGCTTTCGCTCGTTCGATCAGTGCTTGCATCAGCACGATGCTCAAGCCTTGGCCACGAAAATCTTTATGAATATAAACGCTGTGTTCGACTGTATATTTATAAGCCGGAAATGCCCGAAATGTGCCAAAGCTTGCAAAGCCCATCAATTGACCTTGCGCATTGACTGCGCCGATGACAGGAAATTGGTGTGTGCGTTTGGTTTTAAACCATTGCACCATACTTTCTTGCGTGCGGGGTTTGTAGTCGTACAATGCAGTTGAATTCACAATCGCATCATTGAGAATATCCAGAATCTCAGTTGAATGTTGTTGTTCCGTACAATCCACAAGACGTAATGCTTCAACAGATGGCTTCGACATCAAAAATTATCCTTATTGACAGACACGATAGCGCTTTATTGCAGAACAAATCGCGCTAGGAGAAAAAGCTGCAAAAGAGTAGCAGAAAATCAGCAAAATACCAAAATGAGATAAAGATGTAGTTATAAGGCGCAACAGGTTAAATCAACAAATCAAATAAACGGCTTTCATCGAATTGTTTTAAATTGTCATCACGCTATGAACCATTTTCAATTTAGTACAGAATACAAAAGAAAAGGAGTGAAAAAAATGGGTAAATCTGAATGAAAACAACAGTCAAATATGTAGTACTTAAAGGGGACGATTATCAGCTTGGAACCCCTTTGCATGAAGAGCAGCTCGATGCGCCAGCAGATTTTTTTGACAAAATTCCTGATCAGTTAACATTAAATCAGCGCAATTTTCGTTTGAAGTATAAAGAGTTGAATCGCAAATATTCGCATTATGATGAAATTGAAGAGGCGCAGCACATTGTAGTGAAGCTGATCGCAATTTAAAAAAAAAGCTCAGAGCATACTCTGAGCTTTTTTATATTTAAAACATCACCAGCATGATGATGGCACCGAGTGCAATCCGGTACCAAGCAAATACGCGTAAAGTATGCTTCTCAACAAATCGAACCAGTGCTCTGACCACAAACAATGCAGAAATGAAAGCTGCAACAAATCCAAGCCCGATATTGAGCATATTGTCTGATGTTAAAATACTGGCATTACGCATGAGGTCATAGGTGGCTGCACCCAGCATGGTTGGCATGGCCAAGAAGAACGAAAATTCGGTCGCTGCTTTACGAGATAAACCTGAAAGCATACCACCAATAATCGTTGCACCTGAACGAGATGTGCCTGGAATCATGGCAATACACTGTACAAAACCCACAATGATGGCTTGCTTGAAAGTAATGCGTGTGGCTTCGGTAGTAGATGGCTTAAAGTCACGAGACTCAACCCAGAAAATAATGAGTCCACCTACAATCAGCGCCACCGCCACAACCATTGGGCTAAACAACACCGATTTAATGAAATCGACGGCCAATACGCCAATAATCACCGCGGGGAAAAAAGCAATCAGAACGCTAAACGTAAAATGTCGTGCTTCTGCATCACCGCTAAAAAAGCCTTTCACCAAATCGATAATTTTTTTTCTGTACAGCCAGCACACCGCGAGAATGGCACCTAACTGGATTACGACTTCAAATGCTCGACCGCTATCGGAATGAAAGTCAATTAAATGACCAAATAAGATTAAATGTCCTGTACTCGAAATCGGTAAAAATTCTGTTAATCCTTCGATAAAACCTAAAAATAACGCTTTAAAAGCTTCAAGATTTCCCATGAAATATTGTACTCATCTCTAAAATCGTTGAGTGGAAGATGTTTTTTAGAATAAAAACGTACCTTATCTTAAAGTAAACAATTCCTTGATCAATAAAAAAGATAAAATAATTTGAATTTGATAATGAGAATTGTTTGCGTTTATTGTTTTTTTGTTATATGATGATCTCCGAAGAGTTCGAGAAGGCTCTTCAATAAAACAATAATAATCATCACTACCAGAGGTAGTATTACAGCGTGATCCTCAAAACCCATAGCCAGTGCTATGGGTTTTTTTATTTTAATGTGGTTTAGATGCAGCTTGCATTTGCTGCTTCAGATACAAGTCGACATAATACTTCTCGACATAATCATCGGCATATTGATTTGCGACACAGCGTGTCTGTGTTTTTTCTACTTTTTTTACTGCTACTGTTGGATCTACTTGTTGCACAACCCACCATTCGCGATCAATTCTGCGTACAGAAAAAAGTTCTTTCTGGTATTTACGTTTAGCCATTAAAGATCCATAAACATGAACAAAGTGAGTGATTTCTACGTGACCCTGCGCATGAAGTCAAGTCGACTTTGATGAGCTTGTATATTTTAAAATCATTAAACAAACGCCTAGAAAACAAAAAAGCTGACATCTGTTTAGATATCAGCTTTTTTGGATCATGCAATCAATTTACACAGGTAAAATGGCTATTGCACCGGACGATGATTTATTTCATTCAACTCTTTACGGCTGTAACCGCGAGACACCAAAACCTTTTTAATTCCTTTGATGATATCTTCATCAGTTGCTTTTGCCAAAGCAGCAACGAGCTGCTCGTTTGTTTTGCAAGAACAATCGTTTTCAACACAAGCAATTTGGTTTTTATGCTCGTTGTTGATCTCATCTGATGAGAACAGTTTATGCCAAAAACTCATAGAGCCTTCATAATCAACTTAACATAGCTCGAAATATAGCCAAATTAAATAAAAATACAAGATGACCAAAGTGATAAAAGCAACAATCAAACTCTAAATTTTCCGATGATAAATTTAAAATTTAACGAAATTATGACAAGGCTAGGGGCTTGATCTTTGATTTAATTTGATTTTTAGCTATAAAAAATGATTAAAGAAGAATAGGTTACATCTATAACCTATTCATTATTCTTTACAATGCAATAAATTGTTTAAATTCTTTCGAGTAATACACCCGATTCAACATGATGGGTAAACGGGAATTGATCAAACAAAGCGAAGCGTCTAATTCGATGTGTTTGAGTCAGGGTTTTTAAGTTGTCGTATAAGGTATCCGGGTTACACGAGATATATAAAATACGCTCAAATCCTTGCAGAAGTTTTAGGGTCTCATCATCAATTCCGGCGCGTGGTGGATCGACAAAAACCGTATCAAATTGATAGCCATCAAGCTCGATTTGTGCTTCTTGTAGGCGTCTGAAACTACGTTCACCGCGATAGGCTTCAGTAAACTCTTCGGCCGAAAGTCGGGCAATTTGGATGCTATTAATCTGGTTTTGTGCAATGTTCCACTGCGCAGCATAAACAGAACTTTTTGCAAGCTCAGTCGCCAACACACGATTGAAATGTAATGAAAGCGGCAAGGTAAAATTACCGTTTCCACAATAGAGTTCAAGCAAATCCTTATTTTTACCCTGAATGGTATCGCAGGCCCAAGTGAGCATCTTTTGACAAACAATGGCATTTGGCTGGGTGAAGCTGCTTTCGATTTGTTTGTATTTAAAAGTGCGGCCATGAACCTGTAATTGCTCTACCACATAGTCATCACCGATAATGACTTTCTGACCACGGCTACGTCCCATGATCTTGATATTGAGTCGATCTGCCAGTGCTTTGGCCGCAGCTTCCCAGTCAGCGTCTAGTTTACGATGATAAATCAGCGTAACCAGCATTTCACCACTCAGTGTTGCCAAAAAATCGACTTCAAAAATACGCTGTGATAGCACAGCATTCGCCTTGAGCTCTGCCAGTAAAACAGGCATGAGTGCATTAATGCTTTGATCAGCAATTGGAAACGTATCAACACGTACCACAGCTTTATTTTTGCCTTCGTCTGCGCGTTCAAACATGGCATAGAACAAATCATTTTCGGTATGCCAGATACGAAACTCAGCACGCATACGAAAATTTTGCTCTGGCGAGTCAAATACTTCCAATGTTGGCGCATTAAATTCCTGAAATTGGCGGGTGATTCGTTCAATTTTATCTTGAAGCTGTTGCTGATACGTTTGAGACATAAATATGAAAAATAACAAGAATCGTCAAAGCGCAAATAGTAGCAAAAAAAGCAACTATCAGGGAGAAAACTTATCATGGCTTTAAGCACAGCCATAATATTTTTAATGCGCTCAATGTAAAAAAGCACGCCATGTTTCTCACTTGGCGTGCTTTTAGTGAAAAGACCTTTATTTTGAAATAATCATCTATTCCGAAATGGTCATCAAGCTGGCATTACCTCCAGCAGCAGCCGTGTTAATACTGATTGCATGTTCAATCAAAAGTCGCTCAAGTGGGATACGGACACTTGAATCTTGCATATGCGTAATACCCACAATAGCTCCTTGACGTGCTGCAACTTGTGTTTGCAATTTTTCCAGTTGATCGGCAGTACCGTGATGCAAGACAGCATCGAAATTCCCATGCTCGACATGACCAATTTCAATAATTGCCTGACGAATCGCTTGAGGCAATTTTGAAGCATAACTTTGCATAAAACTGTGACCTTGCAAAATGGCCACTTCGCTTTGTACTGCAAAAATCGCGAGCATTTGATGCACGACATCGACATGATTCGTTGCAACTGTCAAAACACGCTTGCGCGGTAGCATCATATAGCGGTTGATTTCGCCAGTCGGGCCTTGCAAATCAAACGCTTGCCCTACGCTAACTGTATCAATTGCAGGGAAGTTCGCTTCAGGCAAATGCTGTTTAGCCCAACTCAGTAGCTCATTAAACAGTTTTGGACGTTCAGCGCGAATATGATGGTCTGGTTGCACACCAAAAGGCATACTTAAGCTTTTTTCTGAACAGCTATTCATCAAGCGGTATACATAAAGCGGACCACCGGCTTTAGGCCCAGTACCCGATAAGCCTTCTCCGCCAAAAGGTTGTACCCCCACCACAGCACCAACGATATTACGGTTGATGTATAGGTTGCCGACTTCTGCATGTTCCACCACGGTATTGATTGTTTCATCAATTCGAGTGTGCAGTCCCATGGTTAAACCATAGCCCTTGGCGTTGATCCGCTCAAGTAAAGCCTGAATTTCGCCATGCTTATAGGTAATGACGTGTAATACCGGACCAAATACTTCGTGTTCTAAATCATCGAGATTTGGAAGTTCAATTAGGGTTGGCAGTACGAACGTTCCGTTTTGTAGCACCAATTGGCTTTTGGCATCTTGATTTAAAGCAAGCTGATGAACCGGATAGCCCTTACTGCGCATTTTTTGGATATGCTGATCGATGGTTTGTTTGGCTTCGCCATCAATCACAGGGCCAATATCCGTTTTCAAAATAAACGGATTACCCACCAAAAGTTGTTGCATCGCACCTTTGAGCATGTCAATTAACACTTTAGCGTTGTCTTCTTGCACACATAAAATACGAAGTGCAGAGCAGCGCTGGCCGGCGCTGTCAAATGCCGAGTTGACGACATCTAGCACCACCTGTTCGGTTAAGGCCGATGAATCGACAATCATCGCATTTTGACCGCCCGTTTCCGCAATCAGCGGAATAGGCTCGCCAGTCGTTGAAACGCGTTTGGCAACTGTCTTTTGCAAAATTTTCGCGACTTCGGTCGAACCGGTAAACATGATGCCCTGAACACGATCATCTGAACTAAGCTTAGCACCAACCGTTTCACCACGCCCTGGCAATAGTTGCAGCACAGCACGTGGAACACCCGCTTCATGCAAGATGCGCACTGCTTCAGCAGCAATTAAAGGCGTTTGCTCGGCAGGTTTTGCAATGACACAGTTACCAGCCACCAAGGCAGCTGCAATCTGACCTGAAAAAATTGCTAAAGGGAAGTTCCAAGGGCTAATACAGAGCACTGTGCCAAGTGGGCGAATCGTTGTAGATTCATGGATGCTCTCGATCTGGGTCGCATAGTAACGTAGAAAATCGACGGCTTCACGTACCTCGGCAATCGCATTGGCATACGTCTTACCGGCTTCACGACATAAAAGGATCATGAGCGCCTGCATGCGGTCTTCCATTAAGTCTGCTGCACGCTTTAATGCTGCTGCGCGTTCACTTTTATGGGTGCCTGACCAACCGATTTGTGCTTGTATTGCTGCCTGTAAAGCAATCTCAACATGTGTTTCAGTTGCTTCTTGTACATAACCGACCAAGTCTGCATGAACAGCAGGGTTTAAAATGGCCTGTGATGTAACGTCAAACTCAAGCGATGCATCTGCAAGCAAGGGCTGACTGTTCCACACCTGATGCTGCAATGCCTGTGCCGTTTCATTTAAGGCAATCAGGCTGCTGTCATCGGCAAGATCAAAGCCTTTCGAATTCTGACGTGCATCGCCATATAATGCATGTGGCAGTGCAATAGCAGGATGTTTGAGACCAATGCGTTGTTCACGCTTGGCAGTGGCATGAATTTCATCAAATGGTGATTGAATCAATGCTTCGATTTTTAGGTTTTGATCGGCAATACGGTTAACAAAAGAGGTATTGGCACCATTCTCGAGCAAGCGGCGTACCAAGTAGGCGAGTAAGGTTTCATGGTTACCCACTGGTGCATAAATACGACATGGAATACCGAGTTTATTGTCGCTACGCGAACCTACGACTTGCTCGTATAGCGGTTCTCCCATGCCATGTAAGCATTGGAACTCATACTGACCTGCATAATACTTGCTCGGGTCTGCCAGATGGTAAATGGTGGCTAATGACTGTGCATTGTGTGTTGCAAATTGCGGATAAATATACGCTGGTGCGTCCAGCAATTTTTTGGCACACGCAATATATGATAAATCGGTGTGAACCTTACGTGTGAATACAGGGTAGTCGCTCATCCCGTCGATTTGGGCTTTTTTGATTTCGCTGTCCCAATAAGCACCTTTTACCAAACGAATCATCAGACGTTTCTGGCTACGTTTGGCCAGATCAATCACGTAATCGACCACGTAGAAACAACGTTTTTGGTAAGCCTGAATGACAAACCCAATACCTTTCCAGCCTGCAAGTTCTGGCTCAAAGCACAATCGTTCTAAAAGTTCGAGTGAGATTTCAAGACGATCGGCTTCTTCTGCATCTATGTTGAGTCCAATGTCATAGCGTTTCGCCAGTTGTGCCAGTTCAAAGACTTTTCCATAAAGCTCATCATGTACACGTGCAATTTGAGCGCGTTGATAACGAGGGTGCAGTGCAGATAACTTAATCGAAATTCCTGGACCATCATACACGCCCTTACCTTGAGCGGCTTTGCCGATCGCATGAATGGCTTGTGTGTAATCGTTAAAATAACGTGCAGCATCATGATCGGTGAGAGCAGCTTCGCCCAGCATGTCGTATGAATAGCGAAAGCCTTTGTGTTCAAGCGGTTTAGCATGATTCAGCGCTTCTTCAATGGTTTCACCTGTCACGAACTGTTCGCCCATCATGCGCATCGCCACGTCAACTGCTTTACGGATGACACCACGACCACTACGAGCAATGATCGAGGTGAGCAAGCCCGATAAACTTCCTTGTTTAGGCGTTTCCATCAGCTTACCGGTCAGCATTAAGCCCCAAGCTGCTGCATTGACAAACATCAGGCTACTTTGACCTACATGGTCTTTCCAGTTGCCTTGATTGATTTTGTCACGAATCAGTAAGTCGCGTGTTGCTTTATCAGGAATACGTAAAAGTGCTTCTGCCAAGCACATGAGTGCAATTCCTTCTTGCGAGGACAGCGAAAATTCCTGCAATAAACCCTGCACAATGCCTGCCTTACCAGCAGAACTCTTACGCTCACGTAATGAGTTGGCCAGATTAAACGCAACTTCGTGAATCTGATGATTCAATTCATCTGAAATTGTCGCGGCATTCAATAAGGTTTCGACGATTTCTGGTTCTGCACGGCGCCAAGCACTGTTAATTCGTTCTTCCAGCTCGGTTTTTTGTTTAAATTCCGTGATGTAACCAAAGTTAGGTTGTGCTTCATGCATTTTCGGGTTGCTGTCCATCATGTTCATGTCAAATTCCAATGACGATCTCTAAAGGATATTGTCTAAAGAGGTTTAGATAATTTATGATTACAGAATAATTACCGAATAACTCGCTATATTCTTGGCATTTTTTAGGGAAAAAATTTGTATGGATGGGGCAATTTCAACATTAGATCGGGTTGATCTGAAAATTCTCGATATTCTTCAAAAAGATGGTCGAATTTCAAACATAAAGCTCGCAGAAGAAGTCAGTCTGTCACCTACTGCGGTCATGGCGCGTGTACAGAAACTAACCAAGGAGAATTATATTCTGGGCTATCAAGCCAAGCTCAATCCAGAAAAGCTCAATGCGAGTTTTTTAGTATTTGTGGAAGTATTACTCGATAAAACCACATCGAATGGACTCGACGAATTTATTGAGGCTGTATCGGAATATCCTGAAATTATTGAATGTCATATGACCAGCGGCGGTTTTGATTTCTTAATGAAAATTCGCAGTGCCAATATGGAAGAGTACCGAAAGTTTGCTGGGCAAACCCTGTGGCAATTGCCTGGAGTCAAGGAAACGCGAAGTTATCCGGTTATGCAAGTGGTCAAAGAAACCTCTCGAATTAAGCTAAATAAGCGCACTACAAAAAAAGGGGCATAACGCCCCTTTTTTTAGATCATATGATGCATTATTTCGAGCTATGGTAAAGACGATCGGCTTCTTCAAAACGATCCGTAACTTCACGTGTTGGTGGTTTGCCCATGAGGCTCACAACCACAATGGTAATTGCAGCCAAGATAAAACCAGGAATAATCTCGTAAATACCCGTTGACGCAAATAGGTTTTTCCAGCCAATCACCACCACTGCGCCTACAATCATACCTGCAACCGCAGCATTTAAAGTCATGCGTTTCCAGAACAACGAGAAAATAATTAATGGACCAAACGCGGCACCAAAGCCAGCCCAAGCGTACGCTACAAGGCCCAAAACTTTACTTTCCGGGTTGCTTGCCAACCAGATTGCAAATACAGAAATCGCCAGAACCATCAAGCGACCAACCCAGACCAATTCTTTTTGAGAGGCATTTTTGCGAAAGAATGGCTTATAAAAATCTTCGGTTAAGGTACTCGAGCAGACCAGAAGCTGACAGCTCAACGTACTCATCACAGCAGAAAGAATACCTGCCATCACAATACCGGCTACCCACGGATTAAACAAAATCTGTGCAAGCTCCATAAATACCAATTCAGAGTTTTTACTCACATTTCCGGCAAGCTCAGGATGACCTTGGAAGAAGGCAATACCAAAAAATCCTGCTCCGACAGCGCCACCTAAGCACAGAATCATCCAAGACATACCAATTCTACGTGCAGCTGGAATTGATTTGACCGAGTCTGCTGCCATAAAACGAACGAGGATATGCGGCTGCCCAAAATAGCCTAAGCCCCATGCCATTGCTGAAATCATGGCAATAAAACTCACACCAGAGAACATGTTCATGGCTTGTGGACGAGCTGTTTCAATGAGCTGCGTAAATTGCTGCTGACCGTCTCCAATCGCTAAATACGCAAAAATAGGCGTGAGCAATAAAGCAAATAGCATCATGGCAGCTTGAAACGTATCGGTCCAGCTAATGGCAAGGAAGCCACCAATACACACGTAACTGATCGTGGCAATCGCACTGATCCAGAGCGCCATGGTGTAATCCATACCAAAAATCGTTTCGAACAAGCGTGCGCCTGCAACCATGCCTGAAGCACAGTAAATCGAGAAGAAAATCAGAATGATCAGCGCAGAAGATATGCGAAGTAATTTTTTCGTATCATTGAATCGATTGGTAAAATAATCGGGGAGAGTGAGTGCGTTAAATTGCACCTCAGTATGCACGCGTAAACGGCCTGCGACAAACAACCAGTTTAACCATGCGCCGATAATCAGACCAATTGCGATCCATGCTTCGGAAAGACCCGATAAGTAAATCGCACCTGGTAAGCCCATGAGTAACCAACCACTCATGTCTGATGCACCAGCCGACAATGCTGTAACAAAACTTCCTAAGCTGCGTCCGCCCAGAATGTAGTCTGAAAAATTAGTTGTGGCTCTATACGCATAGAGACCAATACAGACCATTGCCACGATGTAAAATACAAACGTGATCACGGTTGGATTGATAGAATTCATGAATGGGACCTATCCTTATGTACTTTTACGTGTGTAATTCAACCAGTCCAAATAATAATTTGGTTGCCTAAAAATAAGGCTGAGATATAAACACGGATGCCAAAATAATAACTGTTAACTTTAAGTATACATTATGTAATTTTATGTAAAAATATCTTGTGTGTAGAGATTAATTAATAACCTATAAAATTCAATGTATTATTTATCGAAAATAAAAATCAAAAGCCATTTGATGGATTTAAATACAAAAAATGATGATATTTAAATCGAAAGGATGAAAATCAAAGCAGTTTTGTAATTTTGTGTATCTTAAAAAGTGAGCAATTGTGTAAGCATTGAACAAATTGAAGGTGATGTGTGGATAAAAAGCACCCAAAATGGTCAAATTATTTACTTTTTAACGTCTCGGATAGTGTTTTTACACCCTTAGATGCTGTCATTTTGAGCAACTGATACTGCTTTGGAACGCGATGATAGTCGGCTTTCGGATCGATATAATACGCTTCACATGAGCCAGATATTTCGTGGATTAAACCTGCGACCGGATAAACGCTTAAGGTTGAACCAATCACGATAAATATATCGGCTTGACGAATTTGATGGATTGCATCTTGATAAGCAGGTACAGATTCACCAAACCAGACCACATGTGGCCGAAGTGGATAGCCGTCTTTACAGTAATCCCGATCTAGTTTTAATTCGCTGCCCCGAATAGGATATAGCTCTTGGGTGATTTGTGCATCTGGACCACTGGTTTTGGCAAATCGAATATTGCCGTGCAAATGTAAAACACGGCTAGAGCCAGCACGCTCGTGCAGATCATCAATATTTTGAGTAATCACGTTCACATCAAATTGATGCTCTAGAGCGGCAATCGCCAGATGTGCCGAGTTAGGGGTCGCGTTTAAAATGTTTTTACGCCGTTCATTATAAAAACGCTGTACAAGTTCAGGATCTTTTTGCCAAGCTTCTGGCGTTGCCACATCTTCAATTTTGTAATTTTCCCACAGTCCATCACTATCTCGAAATGTATGAATACCACTTTCGGCACTCATACCGGCACCAGAAAAAACCACTAATTTTTTCATGTTGTTCTCCTTGATATAAAAAATCCACCCGAAGGCGGATTTGAAATTTATTTGTCGTGATGCAAATATTCTGGTTCTTTCGGTAATTTAAAACTACAGAAGAAACAGATGGCAAGCATCACCATCACATAAATGAAGAATTCGTTTTCAATACCTGCCTGTTTAAATTGCAGGGCAACCGCTGGCGCTGAACCACCAAAAATGGCATTTCCGACAGCATAAGAAAACCCAACGCCCAATGCCCGTACATGTGGTGGAAACATTTCTGCCTTAATTAAACCACTAATAGAAGTGTATAGGCTCAGAATCATCATCAGAAAAACCAGTAAAGCCGTCACGATTACCGGTGAATCACTAAACTGACGCATTCCAATGACCATAACTGGATAAATAAATACAATGCTCAATCCACTAAAAAGCAGCATGGATGCACGACGACCAATCCGGTCAGAGAGTGCTCCAAATAGTGGTTGAGCAATCATATAAATAAACAGTGCACAGGTCATCATGTAGCCAACAGTTCGGCCTTCAATACCCAAGCTGGTGATATAGGTTTTTGAATATACGGTTAAAACATAAAAAGTTAAAGAACCTGCCGAGGTATAACCCACCACCAGTAAAAAGGTAAACCAGTGCTTTTTAAATAGCTCGCGCAATGAACCCGATTCTTTTTTGTCGCTGTCTTCATGCGACAAGGTTTCTTCAAGTTTGCTTCGTGCTAAAAGTGAAATAATTGCTGCGATGCCGCCAATCACAAATGGAATTCTCCAGCCACCATCCATGAGTTGTTGTTCGGTCATAAAGGCCAGCATGATCACACCGAGCAAGCTTGCCAAGAGCTGGCCGCCTGAAAGGGTCACATATTGAAACGACGCATAAAAACCGCGTTGGCCTTTAAGCGCAATTTCACTCATATAAGTAGCAACAGCACCGTATTCACCACCAACCGATAAACCTTGTAGCAAGCGTACCATTAATAATAAAAAGGGTGCTGCAATACCAACCTGATCATAGGTCGGGAGTGCGGCAAATAAGAAGGAGCTGACCGCCATCAGGCTAATTGAAATCACCATCGACTGTTTTCGGCCATGTTTATCGGCAATTCGACCAAATAACCAGCTACCAATTGGGCGCATAAAAAAGCTGGCTGCAAAAACGCCCCAAACATAAATACCTTGAGCGGTTGAACTCATGTCGGGTGCAGTCAATGCTCGCTGAAAATACATGGCAAAAACGGCGTAGATATAAAAGTCAAACCATTCAACTAAATTCCCTGAAGATGCTCCGACAATTCCCATAACGCGTTTGCGTTTTTCTTCTTTGCTATATACCACTTCACTCATCTAATAAATATCCTTATGGTCGGTCTAGTTATGGTCATCATATATTTTTGACATGATCAGATACGTTTGTACCTGTTGTCTAACAAAAGCATCAAACTACAGCAGGACGGGACTGTCTAGGGTAAAAAATCAGAATTCTATTAATTTATACAGAGTTTTAAACAATACTTTTCACGTTAATTTTATTAAGTTTTTGAATTTATTCTGTAAATCCTAAAAAAGCCAACATCTTTTATTGGCTTTTTTATAAGCATGAAAATATTAACATAATTCTATGTTTTTATTGATAAAAACGATTGAGACGAAGTTTTTCTCAAACTAGTGTACTTTCTTCAAAAAATGCCCAATCTCGGTTCTAAATTTTTTTGGCTCCGTAATGAGCGGTGTATGACCAGACTTTTCAAAATAAATAGGCTGAGCATTTTTTAACTGATGAGCAATTAATGTCTGACCTTGTTCTGGATAAAGTGTCGACTGTTTTCCAATGAAAAATGTGGTGGGGCATTCAAGTGCCTGTAAAGCGGTTCGATAATCTTCGGTATGATTCAAATAATTTTGTACATACCATCTGAGGTAATCTAAGCGCTGAATCGGAAGTACATGTTTTTGAAGTTTTGGGTATTGCAGAGCCAGCTTGAATATTTTGGGTATAAATGAGTTGCTGCTTTGAAACTCGATAAACTTCAGCCATGTTTCAACCAGCTCCTGTTGGTGAGTCAGCGGAAGTTCCTCTAGATATTGAACGGATGCATGTGATTGTAAAAGTGCGTTAATCAAATGAAGAAAACGTCTAAATTCGGTATAACGTTCACCAAAAAGACCAAACTGCCACGTGCTATCGACACGTATTTTTGGAGTTTGATCGATATGTAAATAACCTTTTAATTTCTGTCCTAAATGACCGTATTGCATACCATGCATTGCAGTGGTTGCACCCATCGAGTATCCGATAAGGGTAAACTGTGTCAGTTTGAGCTCATCAATCAAGTGTTCAACATCACGCCAGTGGCTAGAAATTGAATCTAGCTCTTGCGGTATCGCACAATGTTGTGATCGACCAAAACCACGCCATTCAGGAATAATAAACTCAAAGCCTTTGGTATATGAAAGTAAAAAGGGAAGCCATTGCCAGCTCAACATACCTAAACCAGAAAGTACCAACACTGGCTCGCCTGATCCAAAACGTCTGACAAATAATTGCTCTTGATCCGGCATAGTATAAAAAGGCATGGCTGGTCCTATTGGTTAATTAGTGCATTTAATTCAGGAATGACTTCATCGAGCCATTTGATCCATTCTTGCTCCATGGTAATGCCCAATTCTAAAATTTTTCGATGAATAAACAATACCCGGTTTTCTGATGTGTTGTGTTTAAAATCTTTATCGTAGATGGTTTGGTAGAGCTTCAGTTTTTCTTGATGAATTGCCAAGTGTCGCTCGAGTTCAGGCAGGATTTGATTGCCACCCAGTTGAGCTTCTGCACGTAAACGAACCATCAAATCATCACGGAGTTGAGACGGTTCACTTTGCTGGAGCAACCAGCTTGAAAGTTCTATTCGACCGAGCTGTTCCACCTGATAGGTTTTTTTACGCGTGTGACTTGAGGCTTCATCAATGGTTGAAATCCAGCCTTTAGCCAGCATCGCACTGAGTTCACGATAAATCTGTTGATGACTGGCGTTCCAGAAAAATCCCATCGAGCGATCAAAACGTCGGGCGAGTTCAAATCCGGAACTGGGTTTCTCCAATAAGCTGGTCAGTAAAACATGTGAAAGCGACATAGCCATCCTAAAACTCGATGTGACGCTTCAGATTATGCAATAAGTTGCATAGAAAGCAAATTTTGTTTATAAGTTTATGCAACATATTGCATAAAGCGCGCTTATGCCAGCCAGGGAGATTATATGTCAACGCACTATCCGCACTTATTGGCACCATTAGATTTAGGATTTACTACATTAAAAAATCGTATCTTAATGGGATCGATGCATATTGGACTTGAAGAAGCACCGGGTGGATATGCGCGTATGGCTGCATTTTATGCAGAGCGTGCTCAAGGTGAAGTGGGGCTTATTGTGACGGGTGGTATCTCGCCAAATGATGCAGGCCGAACTTTTGCACATGCTTCAAAACTAGATACGCTCGAAGAAGCGGAAAAACATAAAGTTATCACACAAGCTGTGCATGACGCTGGCGGTAAAATTGCCATGCAGATTTTACATACCGGTCGTTATTCTTATCAGCAAGAAATTGTCGCGCCGTCCGCCATTCAGGCACCCATTAACCCGATCAAGCCGCAACAACTTAGTTCAGCTGAGGTCTGGCAGACAATATCCGACTTTGTCAATTGTGCCAAGCTCGCACAATATGCGGGTTATGATGGCGTAGAAATTATGGGATCAGAAGGTTATCTCATCAATGAGTTTATTGCTGCTCGAACCAATCATCGAGATGATGAATGGGGCGGTCAGTACGAAAATCGCATTCGCTTTCCAATTGAAATTGTAAAGCGTACTCGTGAAGAGGTTGGTGAAAATTTTATTATTATTTACCGACTGTCGATGCTTGATCTGGTCGAGGGCGGCTCAACCTTAGATGAAGTCATTCATTTAGCCAAAGAAATTGAAAAAGCCGGTGCAACAATTATCAATACCGGAATTGGCTGGCATGAGGCACGTATTCCCACCATTGCCACTAAAGTGCCGCGAGCCGCATTTACATGGGTGACCGAAAAAATTCGACCTCACGTGAAAGTGCCACTGATTACATCAAACCGTATTAATACCCCTGAAATGGCAGAGTACGTACTTGCAAGTGGACATGCCGATATCGTCTCAATGGCACGCCCGATGCTGGCCGATCCAGAATTTGCTTTAAAAGCCCGCGAGGGACGTAGTGATGAAATCAATACCTGTATTGGTTGCAATCAAGCCTGTCTGGATCATATCTTTAATGGCAAGGTGGCCTCGTGTTTGGTCAATCCACGCGCATGCCATGAAACCGAACTCAATTTTAAAGCAGCGGCTACACCGAAAAAAATCGCTGTCGTTGGCGCAGGTCCGGCAGGTTTAAGTTTTGCCACCTATGCTGCCAGTCGTGGTCATAAAATCAAATTATATGAAGCCGCTGAGCAAATTGGCGGGCAATTTAATATTGCCAAAACCATTCCGGGTAAAGAAGAATTTTACGAAACGCTGCGTTACTTTAATCGCCAGATTGAACTGCAGCCGAACATTGAGCTGGTTTTAAACTACAAAATCGATTATGACGAATTAGCCAAGTCAGACTTCGATGATATTGTTATTGCAACTGGCGTTACACCACGTCATCTCAATCTCGAAGGTATCCAGCATCCGAAAGTGTTGAGTTACCTCGATGTACTTAAAGCCCGTCAGCCAGTCGGTCAAAAAGTTGCGATTATCGGTGCGGGTGGTATTGGCTTTGATACCGCAGAGTTTCTTACCCATGAAGGCGAAAGCGGCAGTATTCACCCTAAGAAGTTTTATGACGAATGGGGAATTGATACCTCGTACAGCCAAGTTGGTGGCTTAAAAACTGCGGCGGTTGAGCACAGTGCACGTGAAATATATTTGCTACAACGTAAAGCCAGTTCGGTCGGAGCAACACTGGGGAAAACCACGGGTTGGATTCATCGTACAGGTTTAAAAAATCGTAATGTGAAAATGATTGCAGGTGCACAGTATGAAAAAATTGATGATCAGGGTTTACATATTCAGGTCGGTGAAAAGACCACAGTACTTGATGTCGATCATGTCATTATCTGTGCGGGACAAGAATCGTTTACGGCGATGTATGAACCACTCAAGCAGCTTGGCAAAAATGTACATTTGATTGGTGGCGCCAAAGAGGCGGGTGAGTTAGATGCCAAACGTGCTATCCGTCATGGTGCAGAGCTTGCGGCTATGATTTAAGTTTTTGTTCATCCTTAAGGTTTAGGCTGTCGATTGGTCTAGGCCTTTTAAAATATCGGTTCGCTAATTTTTCGAATGTTGTTCTAAATTCCTATAAAGTTGATACATTTCATGAAAAAGATAAATGTGCTAAAAAAACTAACAGATACGCTTGATCGTTTGACAGGAGCGGATTATCCCCAAATCTATCTGCATCCTGAGAGCGGTCTTCATCAGCACATGCAAAAGCTCACCCAATTAAATGCCAAGTATCGCCCGACACCTTGGCTCTTTAACGAGCATCTTCAGCTTCTTTATTTTGATTTGGTTAAAAAACGCTTTATCCGCCAGCAATATGATCATATCGATTATTTAAAGATGCAAGACGGCGGGGAAACTGCAATTACGTGGGTCGGTTCGCACTTACCCGCAGACACGCCCACGATTGTCATCTTGCATACCATTACCGGTTCTCCGTCTAGTATGCGTGAGTTGGTTCGTGACTTACACCGCTTTACTGGCTGGCGGATTGCACTTTGTGTGCGCCGTGGACATGCCGATTTAAACTTTTCTATACCGCAATTTAACTTGTTTGGTTCAACTGCAGACTTAAAAGAACAACTTGATTTTATTCGTCTTAAGCTCCCCCAATCAGATTTGTATGCTGTTGGATCATCGGCTGGATCGGGTCTACTGGTGCGTTACTTGGGTGAAGTTGCAGATCAGTCATGTTTTAAAGCCGCATTTGCATTTTGTCCGGGTTACAACATTGAAACGGGTTTTGATAAAGTTCATCCGGTTTATAGTCGATATATGGCAAAAAAAATAATCAATCGCTTTGTTAAGAAACACCTGCAAGGTTGGTCACATATCGATAATTTAAAAGAACTCCTGACATCTAAAAATTTAACCGAGTTTCATCTTCGCTACTATCAGCTTGCTGGTTTTTCAAACTATCAAGACTATACGTTGGCCACCAATCCCATGCACGTTTTTAAGCAAATCAAAGTGCCATTGATGGTACTTAATTCGCAAGATGATCCAGTGTGTCATATCGACAACTTTGCACCTTATCTGCCTGAAATTCAGGCTATGCAGAACATTGCCGTCGTGACCACCAAGAAGGGAAGTCATTGTGCGTTTTATGAGGGGTGGCGCACACAATCATGGGCCACCAAGCTCATGGCAGATTTTTTTCTAAGTCAGAAGTAAGTCTTTTTGCTTAAGCGAATATCAGCGCTCGGTTAAATGCTCAACCAAGTAATCGATAAACACACGAACAGCGGGCAGTAATCCACGACGTGAAGGATATACCGCATGAAATACGCCATGCGGTGCTTTCCATTCAGGTAAGACGCGAACCAATTCACCCGATTTAACATAGTCGCTGGCAATGGTATCGGGAAGTAGCGCGATACCGCAGTTTTGTGCGGTAATATTGGCAAGTACAGAAAGGTTAGATGCCATCACCACCGGATTGACTTTGATTTTCTGTAGTTCATTGCTTTGGCTGTACAAGCTAAACTGCTGATCTAAATGCTCATCCGATAAACTCAAAATCCGATGATGATGCAAATCTTCGGGCGCTTTAACAGAGCCGTATTCGTTTAAGTACGCCTGACTGGCAAAAAGATGTTGCTCGATGATGGAGAATTGACGTAACACCAGACTCGGATCATCATCAAGATTTGAGCGAACGCGAAGCGCAATATCTATGCCTTCATTGACAATATCAACACGTCGATTACTAATGATCAGTTGAACTCGAATTTCAGGATACTGTTTTAAAAAATTCGGCAGCAGTTTCGACATCTGATTTTGTGCAATATCGACAGGAACACTCACTTTAATCACGCCACGAGGCTGGATACTCAAGTGATCTACCAGATCATGTGCAGCTTGTGCAGCATTCATCATCACTTGTGCATGCCGATAAATATTCATCCCGATATCGGTCACTGCAAAGTGTCGAGAGCTACGCTGAATTAAGCGGACGCCTAAATTCTCCTCAAGATTGTATACGCGGCGACTTAATTTTGACTTTGGAATATCTGTGGCACGCTCGGCAGCACTGAAACCACCGTGTTCAACCACAAGAGCAAAGCAATAAAAATCGTCTAAATCTGTGAGCATGATGCATGTCCATATTTCTAAAAAATAGGGGTTTCAAATTTTTTCAGAGTATACCCAATATTTTTCTGAGGATATGTGATTACTCGGTAAATCATGCAATTTAGGCCAAAATAGACGAATTTGGATCAAGTAAATAGGCTTGCACTTTTTTATACTCTTCTAAACGCGCAAAATCACGGGCTGTAGGGTGACTAATTCGTTTTAAATCAATGTTGTCTTTTAGGTCGGCCAGTTTGACTGCTTTGGCCAATGGGTTATTTACAATTCGCTTTGCGGCTGTAAATCGGCTCTCGCCGGGTTTTTTGGTGAGCGCAATCACTGCATCAATAATATCTTGGCTAAAACCCAGTGAAATTAGATCGACAATTGTGGTGTCGGTGTCTTCAAGTAAGTCGTGCATCACTGCAACAATTTTTTGTTCTAAAGTTTCCAGATGAAGCATAAGTCGTAATGGATGTAAGATATAAGGTTGTCCAGCTTTGTCTACTTGTCCCGCGTGTTTTTTTGCTGCAAGTCCGATTGCTTTTTCCAAAGTTGACATGAATGCTCCAGTATTGAATGACATGACATTAGTAACAGCACTGCGCTTAGTACTCACTTAAGCACGCTACACTGGCAAGATCAATCCGACATCAGTCGATTTCAAACGATTAGATGCAAACAAATATTTCTTTTACACTATGTGAACCCTTTAGAGAATGAAATATGACTTATCAATTAATTCTTCAATCAGATGCATCAGTGAATATCGATTGCCCGATATGCAAACACCCAGTTATTGACTGGTCGCAAGAACAATATGTTCAGCCCTGCGAACATACTCTCTTTGTCGCGATGGATTTAGGATTCGAGTTTGTTTCCGATCGGTTTGAAGCGCAGATGCAACAACCTGTAGATGAATTACATGAAGATCCAGATATGAATATTTTTCATGCAATTACTTCAACTACATATCCTGTTCAAGTGATTGTCAAAGCCGATTTAGGTGTGCAATCGCTTTCACGCTACGTAGGATTTAGCGATCAACTTTAAAACGAAGAATTTAGAGAAACTGAGATTCAAATTCTCTGACTTCATGTTCGAGCCATTGAGTAAATTTTACAATCAATGCGTTTTTATGTTGCTCAGATGAAACAAAGTAATATGAACGAGTACCAACAAGCTCCACACGAGACACTCGTATCAAGTCACCCTGTTCAAGCTCTTTTTCAAGTAGCAAAGGCGGTATTAATGCAACGCCTAAATGATGCATCGCAGCGACAGCCAGCATTGAGAAAAGTTCATGGCGTTGCCCGTCCATTGCATAAGGATAGGCATAATCTGCTTGAGCAAACCATTCATTCCAGATGTAGGGGCGAGTGGTCTGCTGAAGTAAAGGGAGCTGACTAATTTGTTCTGCAGTCAAATCCAGACTTTCATTCTCGCCTGACACACACTCTGGAAAATATTTTTCAATCAGTGTTTTAGAGCAGACGGGGACTAACGCTTCTTCCATAAGAAACTGGATTTTGGCATCGGGCCAGTTTTCAATTTGTGCAGGAGTGCCGGCATAAATTGCAGCATCAAAAATATGCTCACTAAACAAAAAAGGTTTGGTACTGGTTTCTAAATGAATCGTAATCTCAGGATACAAACGATTAAATCGATAAAGTCGCGGCAGTAACCATCGTGTTGCGAAGGTTGGAACAACGCCCAGTTTTAGTGTTCCACCTAACCCCTTGTGCGCCATTAAATCCAGTGTGGCATGTTCGATACCGAGTAAATGTGATTTGATCGTTTTTAAATAACTCTCACCCGCTTGTGTCAGCTCAACTCCATGACGCGCTCGTACAAAAAGCGCCACAGCAAGAAAGTCTTCAAGTTGCTGAATTTGCCGAGAAACAGCACTTTGGGTAATCGATAATTCTTGGGCTGCTGCTGTATAACTACGATGTTTCGCGGCCGATTCAAAACATAATAATGCCTGTAAAGAAGGAATCATTCGTCGCATATTATGTATCCTAGATCATTCTTTTAAATATTAAAAAATGGCTTCTTAAATAAATCCATCTGAAACTCGAAAAGCACTTTTATTCTAAACCAGAAAATTGAAAAGCAAAAAATAAGATATGAGAAAAATGCATGACTACATGCGAAATTATCGTTTGTGGTACTCGTTAACACAGCCTAAGATGAAGAAATAACAGTTCAATCATTAGGCTAGGAAAGCAATGAATCATATGGTCGATCATACAAAAAAAACAGCACGCGTCCACTTCAATTGGGATGATCCTTTCTTAATTGAGCAACAGCTCACGAATGAAGAGCGCATGATTCGCGATGCTGCACATGCCTATTGTCAAGATAAACTCATGCCTCGAGTGTTAGAACAGTTTCGTCACGAAAAAACTGATCCAGCTATTTTTCGTGAAATGGGTGAGTTAGGTCTTTTGGGCCCAACCATTGATGAGCAGTATGGTGGTGCCGGTCTGAATTATGTCAGCTATGGATTAATTGCAAGAGAAATCGAACGTGTAGATTCGGGTTATCGATCTATGGCAAGTGTACAAAGTTCATTGGTGATGGTGCCAATTTCCGAATTTGGATCTGAAGCACAAAAACAAAAGTATTTACCGAAGCTCGCTACAGGTGAATATATTGGATGCTTCGGTTTAACAGAGCCGGATCACGGTTCAGACCCTGGAAGTATGATCACACGTGCAAAAAAAGTTGATGGAGGCTATCGTCTTTCGGGTGCAAAAATGTGGATCACGAACAGCCCAATCGCCGATGTATTTGTGGTTTGGGCCAAAGAAGTATCGAGTGAAGGAAATGTTGGCGAAATTCGCGGATTTATTTTAGAAAAAGGGTGGCAAGGTTTATCGGCACCAGCCATACATGGCAAGGTTGGACTACGTGCCTCTATCACCGGTGAAATTGTGATGGATAATGTTTTTGTACCTGAAGAAAATGCTTTTCCGGATATTAGAGGTTTAAAAGGTCCATTTACCTGCTTAAACAGTGCCCGTTACGGCATTGCTTGGGGTGCGATGGGCGCGGCAGAATTCTGCTGGCACACTGCACGTCAATACACACTGGATCGTAAACAGTTTGGTCGACCGCTAGCTGCCACCCAGCTTATACAAAAAAAATTGGCCGACATGCAAACCGAAATTGCATTAGGTTTACAGGCCGCACTTCGATTTGGCCGAATGAAAGATGAAGGATTGGCGGCAGTCGAAGGGACTTCACTCATCAAGCGCAACAACTGTGGCAAGGCGCTCGATATTGCACGTTTAGCTCGCGATATGATGGGGGGGAACGGAATCAGTGATGAATTTGGGGTTGCACGCCATCTGGTGAATCTTGAAGTAGTCAATACCTATGAAGGTACACATGATGTACATGCTCTTATTTTGGGGCGTGCTCAGACTGGTCTTGCAGCATTTTAGTTCTTTAAAAAACTCAGCTTCTAAAGAGATCATAACCATTCGAAATCACACGGCTTAAAATGCTCACTAAGCCGTGTGCTCATTTATTTTTTCAATTCGGAGAATACGTTCTACATATTATGAGACAATAAAAAGTAAATCTGATCTAAATTAATTCAATGAATCGGGTATAATTGACTGTTATATGATCGATATCGAGCTAAATCATATAATTTTGATTAAAAAATAAACCATTGTTTGTTTTTTTTAAAATAATACTTGCGTTGATTGGTTTTTTGCTTAGAATACGCAGCATCCCGACGCGATACACGAAAGCAACTTAGCTTACAGGGTTAAGTTGAAAGAAAGTGTTTTGCGTTGAATTTGTCTCTGACGAAGAGCAAATCGATCATTAAGAGAATAGAAGAACAACTTGTGTGGATTTTTACTGGTTGATTAATCGATATATATTATCATTAATTGA
>NZ_JASCAJ010000034.1:0-161809 GCF_029967895.1 Acinetobacter sp. V89_7 | reverse complement strand
ATTTCAGGAGACTTCCGCCCAGCTTCGTTACAGCTGAACCTGAATCAACCAAAAAGCGGGCGTCTGGCCCGTTTTTTATGATAAAGAAAATAAACAAAACAGCGCTAAAATCCTCGTTACAATGCCTTTAAAACACAAATTTTAAAAATAATGAGGTGATTAACATGAATTTATTTAAAAAATTGGCACTTTCCAGTGTATTGGTCAGTACGCTTATCTTTTCGGGCTGTGGCTACAACACCTTGCAGGCCAAAGATGAATCGGTAACGGCAGCATGGTCTGAGGTACAAAACCAGTATCAGCGCCGTGCCGATCTGGTTCCGAATTTGGTCAATGTGGTGAAAGGCTATGCCAAACACGAACAGCAGGTGCTGACCGACGTCACGCAGGCGCGTTCAAACGTGGCTGGCTTGAAAGTTGATAAAGCCGTCCTTGAAGACCCGCAGCTTTTTGAAAAGTATCAGCAGGCACAAAGTCAGCTGACTGGCGCATTGTCTCGTTTGATTGCTGTCTCTGAAAACTATCCCGATTTAAAAGCCAATGAGCAGTTCCGCGATTTACAGGTTCAACTCGAAGGTACAGAAAACCGTATTGCGGTGGCACGTAATCGTTATATCAGTACGGTACAGGATTACAACACCTATGTTCGACAGTTCCCGCAGGCCATGACAGCCAAAGTGATTGGGATGCATACCAAACAAAACTTTAGTGCAGAAGCAGGCGCAGAGAAAGCACCAACAGTCTCATTTAATTAATTTTGCCTGAACTGGAGAATGCCATGACGCTCCCTCTGGCTAGATTACGATGGCGCCTATATCAAGGATCTTGGGCAGTTATACTCGGCTGTTTGACGCTGATGTGGTGCAGTCTCGCATTTAGCGCACAAGGTAGCGACCAAACTCAAGACAATACCGAACTGCTGGCAGCACAACAGATCATTCAACAGCAGCAAGGCAATCAGAAAGCACCCTCATCGAGTGTGGCTGCTGCACAGGAACCCCAAATTGCCAATGATCTGGCCGAAGGGCAATCGATACGATCATTACCCAGTTTAAATGCCCCCGTGATCGATCAGGCCAATTTACTGACCGAGGCACAAAGACAGCAGATTGAGCAACAAATCCGTCGGCTGTACGAAGCAAAAAAAGCCCAGATTGCAGTGGTGATTGTGCCGACTACAGGCCAAGAGGATATTTTTGATTATGCCATGCGTGTGGCACAACAGTGGCAATTGGGTAGTGCCAAGCGTGATAACGGTATTTTAATGACCATTGCGGTCAATGACCGTCGGATTCAGATTCTGACTGGCTACGGTGTAGAAGGCGTTCTTCCAGATATTGTGGTTGGGCGGATTATACGTAATCAAATCACGCCGTATTTTAAGCAAGCCCAGTATGCGCAAGGGATACAGGCAGGTTTAAATGAAATTGAAAAAATTCTGAATATGGATCCCGAGGTCGCGCAGCAGGCAGCACAGGAGTTAAAAGAGAGCCAAGAACAGGCACTTCATGAGCAACAGGCCCGTTCACAGATGCTCACTTATTCGATGATTATTATTGTGGTCGGGATTTTTGCATCCTTTATTGTGGGGAATCGACTCAGCGCAGCAACAGCAGGCGTTGCGGGGATTGCAGCCGGTATCATTAGTGGTGTGGGAATTATCACCAGCTTACTGGCAGGTCTAGGTATTTTTCTATTGCTGGTCACGTCTTTGGCACAATTAATTTTTCAGCTGTTTGCATCGGGCGGTGGTCGCGGTGGTGGGGGCGGTTTTGGCGGTGGCGGCGGCTTTGGTGGCGGTGGTGGCTATAGCGGCGGTGGCGGCGGCTTTGGTGGTGGGGGAGCATCAGGATCATGGTAACAACAACCGATACAACACAAATTATTACCCAGCCTAAAATTAGGGCGCAAAATCAACCCAGTTTAAAACGCTGGCTGAAACATTTTTTCTTTTTGCCTGCGGCGAAGCGTTACTTTTCTAAAACCGACATGACCGCAATTGCGCAGGCGGTGACACAGGCCGAACATGGCCACGTGGGTGAAATACAGGTGGTGATTGAAGGTCATATCCCATGCTTGCAAGCCTATCAACAAACTCCGAGGCGCCGAGCCGAGCAACTCTTTGCCGAACTTGGTGTCTGGGATACTGCCCATAATAGTGGCATTTTGCTGTATTTGAATTTATGTGAACAGCAGGTCGAACTGGTGGTAGATCGAGGAATTTGTACCGAAACGCATACGCTGGCGTGGGAAGCTATTTGTCGCACTATGGTGCAACAACTGAAGCACGGTGATTATCGTGCTGCGGTTGTCGATGCGGTTTTGGCGATTGGTGAGGTGCTGGATCAGTTTTATATGCAGCACGATGATCAAGACCAGAATGAGCTGGGCAATGAGCCCATTATTCTGGGTTAGTTTATGGCGCTGAATACAAGATTTGATCGGCTTGTGCCGCCAAAATAATGGTGCGCTGCTCTTCGGTAAACTGTTCAAATGACTGTGGCCACAGCTGTTGTGGCCAATACAGTTCCACACGCTGGGACACCGGACGATAAATCGCGGTGTACAGCGTCCCGTAGCCCCGAAGCCATGCATCTTGGTAGAGCGGTTTGGTGAGCAAACCTTGCACCACCTGTGACGAATGGGTGGAGTGTGTGAGGACCTGTTCTAAAAAGTTCAGACGTTCGTAAGAAAGTGTGGCAGTGGCATGCTGTGGCCATTCAATCTGATGCTGATAATTGGTCACAGCATGGCGTTTAACCACTTCAGTTTCCCGATCTGGACTCACAAAAACGGTGCGCCAGTCTCCGTTACGATCGAGTAGCGTGACGTTATAGGTCATGTGCACAGGCACGCGCTTTAAAATAGCCACGGCTTCTTCGGTGTTTTGCGCCATTTCCAGTACATAACGCAGTACCAGCGGAATACCAAATCCTGTGCCAGTGATGGTCCGCCCCCCAAACGAAAGCGAAGCCGAAACACCTGCTTCATTTACGCCATCGAGTGCGCCCCACAGGCAATCACTCATGGCCATCACGCGTTGATTCACCCAGCGTGTATTGAGCAGATTGCCTTCGAGTAATACAGGTGCAAAATCATAATTACGAAGCAGGATCGGTTCTTCTTGGGCATGAGGATCGAACCATACGCCTTGAGAGCACCCAGCGATGTACGCTGGTGGACACCAGAGTGATAAAAAGCGTGCTTCTACGTCACCGCCTCCGGTCAGTGCAATGAGTTTTTCCCAAATTGGGATTAACTCTGGCATGTAGGTGCGTAATGCCTGTCGACACTCCAGATAGGTTGGACGTCCTGCAACACCACTACGCAAGAACCATGCACGATACCCTGGCCAGAATTGCTGGAAGATCGCTTTCCATTTTTCATCGGGCGTATCTTCTAAAATAGCTTGGAACTGAAGTTCGACAGACATAAGTTTTCCTTAGAGTATTTTGAAAGATCCCGGCGCAGGGGCCAAATCGTGATGTGTTGTGGCAATCGGTTTACCAGCATAATAACTCTTGATTCCACGAATCCAGTCGCGTGCGCGAATGTTAAGACGGAAGTTATCATCCATAGAGCGGCCACGTGTAATCAAAATACCTAAGTCGGCACCTTCATAACGAAAATCGCCAGGGCCTGTGATTCTCAAGAAAAAGGCTTCACGTTCGGTATCGATGGCGCGGCGTGCATAATCGAAGCGCTGATAAGAGATGCTGCCATCTTCAGCCATACGATAAATCCCGGTTGGCGGTGCATGTGTGACTTGATCGACTTTATCTTCGGTGTATTTAATTACCACCTGTGACCACGAATCGATAAAATGCGGCTGCGCCCAACGCTCGTTAATTTCTTTTACATTGAGATCAAAAGGTACGCCTGAAAATTCTAGTAGATGAAATAAGAACAAAGGCGCATCGGCATAGGCAAAAGCGGCATGATTGGTCATCGGGCTGGCGCCACAAATGCGAGGATTCAACTCACCCAAATAGACTTCATCGGTATCGATATCGATTAAAAAATCCAGATCGAAATAGCCACGATAACCTTCGTTAAGTAGTTGATTACCAAATTTCTCCGCCATTTCGCGTGCCTTAATTCTTGCCCGCTCTGAAAAAGCGCCCGGAAAAATTTCATTGCCACACCAGCCGCCTTGATAAGGCGTCAGTTCACGCGCACCGACCACTTCGGTCAGTAATGGCCCCACCAGTGTTCCAGATTGCGTGGCACAGGCTTCAAGCGTTGCGCCGCGGCAGTTGATGCGTTTCATGATCTTGACTTCAGGATCATGAATAATCTCATCTTTATGTTTGTTAAAATCATTTTCGCTGGCAATAAAAAAGGTGGTATGGCCCGAATCACCAAATGCAGTTTGAATTACTAGATCATGGCCTAAACCATGACGGTCGGCAATTTGCAACAAATGCTCATAGCTGCTCACTTTGGCAAGTGCATTGGGTACCGAATATACGCCGGCTTTATTGCCAATCCGTACAGTTTCCATTTTATTGTCGCAGCGCTGACGTAATGCCGCAGGTGGGAACCAGATGTCCAGACCAATTTCTTTGGCCAGTTCCTCGGTTTTTTCATCAAACATCAAAAAGGTGGCCACCGGATTTCCACCACGCCGCTCAATCAGATCGACCACATCTTTATGTTGCAGCAGATAATTATTGATGTCTTCAATCGAATTAAAATCGTCGTGCAAAGATTCGGGTGGAACAAAAACATTTGGATGACGACCATCAAAACAGTCGATGTAATTGATATAGCGAAAGCGGTTAACCCAACGATCGATGCCTAATAAGTTAAAATTTGTCGCGCTGATGAAGTAAATCGGACGTTCGTTACGATGAAACATCAGCAACATATCAGAAATGCTCGTCACTTTATTACTATAATTCATGTTCACTTCCTTAAGCTCAGCGGTTTTCTGAGGCGTACTACTTGGCCAGTATTTTCTGAGGAACGCATAAATAGAGGGCAGAGACTGAAGACTCATATTTTGTGTTCCGTACGGTATTTGAGTGCTGTGCGCAGGAATTAGCCTGCGCGTAAATGATGAATATGTTGGTATTGCTGCAAAGACTCATAGGTCTCTTTGGCTTGCTGTACCCGGTTTAGCGTGTCTTGCGTAAATACTCGAAAACCAAGCTCAGGTCGGAAGCCATGAATTTCTTTGACATCTAATGCAGCCATAAATTGTAAAATTTCTGCACTGATCACTTGGCCTGGCACCAAAATCGGGAATCCGGGTGGATACGGAATAACAAACAATGCTGAAACCAGTTCTCGTCCGGCTGCAATCGCCGCTGCGGCATCTGCAATATCGATATATTCACAGCTGGTATCTTCATACGACAGGAAAAAGGCCTGACGGATATTGCCATCTCGGGTTTGTACAGCCGGATCAAGGCGCTGCCCCTGAAATGCAGCATGGAATGCCGAAAAGTCAGGCAATGGTGGCTGTTCCTGCGTGAGAGAATTCACGCGCTTTTGATGAATACGCCGCTCTGCCGAGCTCATATCTGCTACGCGTCGATCGACATCGCGGGCAATCTTGATCAGTACTTCAATCAAATATGCAATTGCGGAGCGCGTTGTACCAATATTGATAATAAACAATACGGTGTTTCGGGAGGTTTTATTGATTTGAATACCGTATTTGTTCATCAGTTCGGTATTTTTAAAGGTATCGCCGTCCATACCAACCATGCCGATCATGAGTGTTGCGCGGGTTGGGTCCATGACAAACTCATCCATGCTCCACGCTTTTTCCAGATTGGCCCAGCCTTTGCCTTCATCAAAATAACTATTTACGCCCGATTCGCGGTAAGCCTCCGGAATAACATTGCCCACGCGTAAAAAGTGAAAATGACGCTTGAGCAAAGGGTGATGCATCACTTGCTCGCGCAAGCTCATGGCCAGTTCTAACTGACGCTGCACCAATTGATAACCTTCCATTTCGACTTGGCGACGCCCGACATCTAGCGATGCCAAAATTTGGTAATTGGCCGATGTAGATGTATGGGTCATGTAGGCTTCGATAAAGGCCTCTTCACTTTTTTCTTTAAAGTCTTGATCCCAGATATGAATCATCGAGCCTTGACGCAGTGCGGTAAGGGTTTTATGGGTCGAGTGGGTAGAATAAACTCTGACACGTGCCTTTGATGGATCTGGCATCAGACGGGTGTCGAGCAACTGTTCATCGTTGTCCCAATCAATCGTCTGTTGCCACTGTTCATACTGTGCTGCGTAGGCATCACTTTTAAAGCGCTCGGCCAATTTAGCAGCATTGGCCATGGCAGTTCGCTGACGATAAATCGGATGACAACTTGCAAATGCAAACCATGCTTCATCCCATAAAAAGATGAGATCGGGTTTTATCGCCAAGCATTCCATCATGACACGTTCGACATCGTATACCACGCCATCGAAAGTACAGTTGGTCAGTAAAAGTAATTTGACCTGATCGAGTTTGCCTGCACGCTTAAAGTCGAGCAACATTTGCTTGATATGGCGAATCGGCACCGCACCATACATGGAATATTCGTTCAGTGGGTACGAGTCCAGATAGGCCGCATTAGCGCCTGTGAGCACTAAGCCATAATGGTGTGATTTATGGCAGTTACGGTCGACCAGTACGAAATCGCCTTCGCGTACCAGCGACTGCACCACAATTTTATTGCAGGTCGAGGTGCCATTGGTGGCAAAGAAGGTCCGTTTGGCACCAAAAGCGCGTGCTGCATATTCCTGTGCATGTTTAAGCGGGCCAACAGGTTCAAGTAAGGAATCGAGGCCGCCTGAGGTTGCAGAGGTTTCAGCCATAAATAAATTCATGCCATAAAACTGTGCCAGATCACTAATCCAGTGGCTGTTTAAAATGGCTTTACCGCGCGCTAGGGGCAAGGCGTGAAACATACCGGTAGGTTGTTTGGAATAATCACGTAAAGCATTAAAAAATGGCGTGCGATAACGCTCGCCCACACCTTTCATGATGGCATTATAAAGCTCGATATGATCTTCTTCACCGAAAAAAATTCGTTTGAATACTTCACCGCCAGCCTGTGAAGCAATATTTTCGACGCCCGCATCATTCACCAGATACAAATCCAGCTCTGGGCGTAGTTGTGCAATCCGACTACCGAGCAAGGTGCCACGCTCGATTTCCGGCAAGCTTTCGATATCTCGATCCAGATCGATCATCAGACGATCCAGAATATCGAGATGATTGACCGAGCGATATGGAAAGCCATGACGAATCACGACGGCCTGTAAGTTAAAATTGATGAGCGTGGCAATGAGTGCATCTTCAAAACTCGGAACCACCACGATATCGAAAATAAACGGATCATCGGCATTGCGTTTGCTGATGACTCGGCGTCGTAACGCATCTTCTTCTGCTGCACTCATTTCATCGACAATCAGAACTTCAAAGTACGGCTGAGATAACCGTGCTTGCTGATCGCTTGTGGTTTCAATCTGGCACGACAATTCACGTTCGCTTTGTAAAACAGTATGATCGTGGCGATAGCTTCCGGCCGAGAGCGCACGATGAATCCGGCGCGCTAAAACGCGTGCTGTAGAAAACTCTTCTCGCTCGATATTCTGGCAGAGTTCATTAAAAACGCGTTTACTTGGAAAGGCCCAGTAACTTTCAATGGGAACCAGAAAATCGAGCGTTAATTTAACCCGTGTAAGTGCCTTGGCACGCTCCACATGATCGACTGCTAAATCCGTTAGATACCCAATATCTTCAACTAAATTAATCCAGCTATCCGAGCGTATCTCCCATACGCTACGGTGCTGGCTTAATGAATATGTATTTTTCATAAGCTATGTCTTTTTTTATAGAAATTTTCTTTATCTTGTAAAGCTTAGGCGAGGCGTGAGTTAGTCTTCAGGTTTGACCAAAGGCCCTAAGCTATCCAGATAAGGAAATTCAGTGTTGTCTTTTTGGTACACAGTAAAATGGCAATCGCGGTCACGAAAGCTTTTGAGTGGCTGCCCCAGACTACGAAGTCCGCGTCGACGTTCACGACGTACTTTTTCTAAATCGATTTCAATCGGAATAATTTCTGCACCTGCTTCCGATTGATGCAAAACATAACCTGACGGATCGACCACAATCGACCTGCCATTACCGCCATCACCCACACCATTGATGTCGATGAAATACACCTGATTTTGAGCTGCAGAGGCCCGCGCAATCGCCAGTTCCACATCACGATCAATCGTGTCGGTCATGGTCGGGTGTAAAATCACTTCGGCACCCATTGCAGCAAGTGTTCGTGTAGTTTCCGGGAACCACATGTCATAACAGATCGAGACGCCAAAGCGACCTACATCGGGTACATCAAATACGCAGAATTGATCACCACCCGCCACATCTTTTTCATACGGGCGAAACGGAAACATTTTGCGATAACGAGCAACAATTTGCCCTTCTGGATTAATCACCGATAAAGTGTTGTAAACAATCTCGCCGTCTGACCCTTCAGTACGTTCGAACAGCGAGCCTGGTATCACCCATAAACCTGTTTCACGTGCCAGTTCTGCCAATTGTGCTTCGGTTTGACTTGGCAGTGCTTCTGCCATGTGATGCTTGGGACCGAGTGGCGCCAGTTCTGAAAAAAGCACCATTTTGACCCATGGGAAACGCATGCGAATATGACGCATGTAATTGCCCATTTGCTCGACGTTACTGGTAAATGCAGATACCTGCATTTGAATCCCTGCTATACCAAAGGTGCTTGACATCATTTTCCCCTCACTTACATGTCCTACGATATTTGAATGTCATTGTTTTAACGTATGGTTAAAGTTGATGATTCTAGATCGAAGGAGTAGATCTGCCTTTGTTTAAAAAATCGTTTTTAGGCACATCTTTACGCCGCTAATAATCAGTTTTGGCAATAAAAAATTAAAATTAATTGCATAAAAAATATGTTCTTTTTTAAAAAACTTGCATCACTCCATGATGTTTTTTTTCACACCTACAAGATTAATTTCTGCTTTCGAGATCGTTCGTACAAGGGCCAATTTGATCAAAATACTAGGTGCCAATTTTGGTCATTGTAAAGTATTGTTTAACAAATAACTTTTAAAAATAAAAGCTCGGGTTTTGAATTTGATTGTTTAAAAAAGAAACAATTAAGTGTGTCGGGTGTTCAAAGAAAGCCTAATCCTTTTAGGTGTTGTGTCTTTTAAATCAGCAAATGAACAAGTTTGAAGAAAAACTAAAAAATTTGTTTAAATAGTCAGATAGTGGATATATCACATGATGTTTTATCGTTTTTTTGTCTGAAACATTAAAGTTTTTAGCTGAAAACTGAATTATGCCGAGCTTAATACTCTAAGTTTATTTTTACACCAAATGACCTGACAATTTTTACACCCTTCGACTGACAAAATTTGTCAGTTTCTTACATTTTATGTGACTTAATTTAAAAAAATATTCTCAAAATATGAATAAGTAATTGTTTTTAATAATTATTAAATTAACTGCATAAGTTGGCATATTCTGTGCAATCACTTACATAGCGATACACGCGATATAAAAAACAATACTATTGGAGAAGTTTTATGAATGCACAAAAAGGTTTTACCTTAATTGAATTGATGATCGTGGTGGCGATTATTGGTATTTTGGCGGCGATTGCGATTCCGCAATATCAGAATTATACTGCGAGAGCTCAAGCTTCAGAAGCAATGAATTTGTTAGATGGATTGAAAACACCTGTAGTTGAATCAGTAAGCAATGATGGTATGTCTACAGCTTGTAGTACTGCTGCTGCAACAACAGGGAATGGTGCAACACCTGCTGGGGCGTTAAATGGTTTAACCTTATCAGGTAAATACGTATCAGGAATAACAGCGACAGCAAACTCAACAACGTCGTGTGCTTTATTAGCAACATTTAAAACTGGTGCAGGTATAAATGACAAAGTAAGTGGCAAAAAAGTACAGTTCACTTACACTGCTGCCTCCGGCCAATGGGCATGTTCATCGAATCTAGATGACTCAATCCGTCCTAAGACATGTGATAGTGCTTCAAGTTTGTAATTCCAAGTGACTTGCAATAGAAAAATATTGCAAGTCACTTAACTTCTATAATGGGATTAATAAATTAACTTTAATAACTTCAGAATGAATAACGTAATTTTCAAAAAGGATCTTTAAATTTTATATTAAGACTAAGTAGTAGTTTCTATTATCTAACTTAAAATAGTTCAATAAAAATATACACCTTTTCATTGAACTTTAGGTATGAACTTAAACCTGACTTTGAATATAATTTTCAATGCCGATAGTTTCAATCAGATCCAGTTGTGTTGTGGTCCAATCCCAATACTCTTCTTCTTTTTCTAAAATCTCTTGAACTAAATCACGCGACACATAATCCTGCTGGATTTCGCTAATTTCAACCGCTTTTTTGAGCGTCTCAATATTTTCTTTCACTTTACGCACGTCACAGTTCAGCACTTCTTCGGTATGCTGACCAATATAAAGCTTACCCAGATGCTGTAAATTTGGCAGACCTTCTAAAAACAAAATACGCTCAATTATTTTGTCTGCGTGTTTCATTTGGCGGATCGATTCTTTGTATTCGGCAGAGCCGAGTTTTTCAATGCCCCAGTCATTAAACATGCGTGAATGTAAGAAATATTGGTTGATTGCGGTCAGGTGATGATACAGCACTTGATTGAGTTGATTGATAACGTCCCGATTGCCTTTCATGATATGACTCCAACAACAAATGATGCGCCTTATACAGTTAAGGCAATATGCTTTAAAGTTTAATCAACTCTTTAGGTGCTGGCGAGTAGTTTATTGAACAGCAAATGAAAATCGCAATCAAAAACAGTCGAATATCGCGCTTTTTAAAAAAATAAACCCGCTGACTGTGATGAGCGGGGAGGGGTATTAAAACTGAATATCAATTAAAAATTATAAAATAAATTAAGTACTCACTCACATAGTGCATCGATTATGCAGCGACAGAAATGCGTGCGGCAATTTCAGCCAGTTCTTCATTGATGATACTTTTGGCTTCAGGCGCACAGCGGCCACAGCACGTGCCTAAATCAAGCAATTCACGAATCTCGCGATAGCTTTCAGCGCCATTGGCAACGGCATCTTTAATATCTTGATCTGTAATACCACGACACAAACATACATACATCGGAGTGATTCACAATCTTAAATGGGATAATAGGTATTATTGATAATATTTATCGTTTGTCAATGAAATTCATTTGGGATTGCTGTTTTTATCATTGAGTTTTTGAATAAAAAAACACCACCTTATAGGTGGTGTTTATGAAGAAATATAACTTATTGATTTATAACAACGATACCATCCATCTCAACCAAAGCACCTTTAGGTAAGCTCGCTACACCTAAAGCAGCACGCGCCGGGTAGGGCTGGGCAAAATATTCACCCATAATCTGGTTGACCAGCTGAAAATGACTGAGATCGGTAAGGAAAATGTTGAGTTTGGCAATATCGGCTAATGAACCACCCGCAGCTTCACAAACGGCTTTTAAGTTATCAAACACACGACGAATCTGAGCTTCAATGCCTTCAACCAATTCCATACTGTAAGGATCTAAACCGATTTGGCCTGATAAATACAAGGTGTTGTCAATCAGGATCGCTTGTGAATATGTTCCAATAGCGGCAGGTGCATTTTCAGTATGAATAACTTGGCGTGACATCGATGACTCCTCTTCTCAATACAAAACATCATAATCGATGAGTCCAAAGGACAACAGTATCATCGATATAATTGATTAACTTGCTTTAATTTTATTTGCTTCGGTTACCGCAGAAGGAAGATATAACCGAGATACGCGTGGGAATCCAAAAAGCATGCGCAGATCGCGAATAATTTGTGCCACCACTTTACGGTTACTGACCACAATATTGGCATAGGTATGATCGCCATGCGGCTGAACCATTTCAACGCCCGTATGCGATTTACGGCATAAATAAATCAGCTCTGAAATCTGTTCACCATCAAGTGGCATATCAATGCACAAATATGCGGTAAAGCTGACATCATCCAGATCGTCTGAAGTCCATTGCAGCGGCATGATATTTTCCGGGTGCATATGTTGTTCATGTAGCAAATTACGACAACGCGCACGATGCACAATGAGGCCACGACGAGACAAATGCCCCTGAATTGGATCGCCTAAAATCGGATTACAGCAATGCGCATATTTGACATCGACGCCTTCTGTTCCCTGAATCAATCGGTCCGACACTTCATCGGTTTTTTGTGGCGTATCTTGAGAAAATAAGTGGTTGGCCACCAGTTGTGGCAATAAATCACCCACAGCAATCTGTTCAAAAAGCGCTTCTTTGGTTTCTACATGGCGCCATTGCAAGACACTTAACCAGTCTTTTTCCGACAAATCATGAATCGAGCGATTAAATAGCTTGAGAGCACGGTTGAGTGCTTGTTGACCCACCAAGAGTTGCTCATCGAAATCTTGATCGCGCAGCATATTTTGGATTGCGCGACGTGCCTTTTGTGTATTGATAAAGCTGAGCCAGTCTGGATTCGGCGTCGCTAGTACATCGGTGATGATATCGATCACCTGTCCACTCACCAATGGGGTCGAGAGCGGGCGAATTTCACCGTCAATTTTGGCTCCGACTGCATGGTTGCCAAGAAATAAACTGGCCGAATAGGCAAAATCAATCACTGTGGCACCTTGCGGTAATTCGTGCAAATGCCCATGCGGGGTATAAACCCAAATTTTTTCCTGATGCAGATAATCAAGCAGATCGTTAAATGTGGTTTTGGCACATTCACCATCAATTAAGGTCGTAAGATTCTGCATGGAGGCTTGAATCGCCGAGCGGCAAGCTTGCGGTGCATTCTCGCCGAGCACTACCCCAAAGCGCGCTGCCTTCCGCATCAGTTCAGTCTGAACGGTCAGAGAAAGCGTGGTTTGTTCACCTTTTAACTTCATCATCAGAGACTGATTTCCGCCGGGTAACGGGCGTCGGATGTGATCTTCAAAATCGACAATCTGGAAGTTTTCTTTGAGTGCTTCGACTAAACGGTCACAGTCTGCAATGCTTTGCAAGATAATTTCAAAGGCATGGCTGTGTGTGAGTTCGTGAAGGTTAATTTCATTTTTAACAAAGTGACGCAGTAATTCGATATTGTTATTTTTCTTTTTAATTCGGCCTTGAATTTGGTAGGTGTTTAATAAGTCGCTTAAATGTCGTTCCCAGTTGCTTTGATATTCACATCGTTTAGATTTGGTTTCGAGCAATGCTTCTTGCACATTGTTATACATATCTAAATCAAGATTTTGATAGCACAATAGCTCAAGGTTATCTGCCATTTCATTCATGCCCACAATACGTGCCATGGGAACAAAAATATCGAAGGTCTCTTGGGCAATACGGGCACGTTTATCTGGACGCAGTGCATCAAGCGTGGTCATGTTGTGATAACGATCGGCAAGCTTGATGATAATCACGCGTGGATCTTGTAAGGTGGCTTGCAAGATTTTTCGAAACGATGCAGCCTTGTTGTACTGTTTATCGCTTGAATGAGTCAGCTTGGTCACACCATCGACCAGATCTGCCACTACTTTTCCAAAGCGTTCACTAATTTCTTCTTTGGTATAGTCGGTATCTTCAATCACATCGTGCAACAACGCGGCCATGAGTGTATCGGCATCGAGACGCATATGTGCCAAAATACAACTGACGGCAATCGGGTGCACAATATAGGGCTCACCGCTTTTACGGGTAATGCCTGAATGCGCTAGATCGGCAAAATCGCAAGCAGCAAGCACATTATCGACGTCACTTGCATCCAAGTACGCTTCGATAATTAATTTAAGCTGTTGCTTGGCTTGACTGACCTCTTCACCTGGCATAAAACACCTTTTGATCGCTTGGGAGATGGATAACGATATATCTCTTAATGAAAAGCATATTGCGAAACTTGTCAATTTGTTCACAAAAAAAATCGCAAATATTTTTCTATCGTTAAGATTGGGAGAAACGATGTAAACCTACATTTGTATCAAATCTTTGCTTGAAGCGCACTAATTTAATGAGACTTATTCCTCAATTTGCGCGTTTTTTTCTCTTTTTTTGTTGATATTTTGATCGGTTATAGTGCCGCATCGAATTATTTGCTGATTGATTGGTTCGATTTAGCTTCAAAAGCACCGGATTATTTTCATTTTTGGGCTTTCATTTTTATATCAACTGACATAAAAAAAGCGCCAAATAATGGCGCCTTTTTGCTCTTGTCTTAAACTTATTGGAAAGAAAAACCTTCCAAGTTTAAGCTGTTTGCAGACAACGCAAGATCAAGAGAAGAAGTCTGATAGTCTTGCTCGCGCTGTTTTAAAATATCTTTAGTCACATGACCTTCTGCAATTTCACGAAGTGCAACAACGGTTGGTTTATCGTTGTCCCATTCTACAGTTGGCTCGATGCCTTGACGAGCAAGTTGACGCGCGCGCTTGCTTGCCACTAGTACAAGCTCAAAGCGGTTGTCTACATGGTCTAAACAATCTTCAACGGTTACGCGTGCCATATATGTTCTCGGTTAAGTAAATCTGACTAGACTGCGAAGTATAAAATGCTTTCAATTTATACTCAAGTTTATTCGTTGTTCGGTGTGATAAGTTGTTGAATGAGTTGTTGATGACGGTGTACCTGCTGATTCAGGGTCAGACGGTTGGCACTAATCACCGACTCTAGCTCATGCAAAGCCTTGTTAAAGTCATCATTAATAATGATATAGTCAAAGTTGACGTATTGCTGCATGTCTTCTACCGCGCAGCTTAAGCGATGCTCAATCACTTCTACGCTATCGGTTCCACGGTTAGATAAACGCTGACGTAGATCGAACTGACTTGGTGGCAAAATAAAAATTTGTTTGGATTCAGGAAAAAGTTTGCGAACCTGCTCTGCACCTTGCCAGTCAATTTCAAGTAAAACATCATGACCTTTGGCGAGCTGTTGTTTCACTGTGGTTTGTGAGGTACCGTAATAGTTACCAAAAACTTCTGCATATTCAATAAAGCCGTTTTGCTCAACTTGAGACAGAAAGTTTTCTTTGCTGGTAAAGTGGTAGTGAACGCCATCAAGTTCACCAGGTCTTTGGCCTCGTGTGGTGTGCGATACAGAAACGTGTAAATTGGTCACACGCTCTAAAAGCGCTTTGACGAGAGAAGTTTTGCCTGTTCCTGATGCAGCAGAAACGACAAACAATAGACCCGACATGATATTTTTCCTGATTATGATAAAATATCTTGGCTATTGTAGTGTACTACGGACCTAAACAAAATATAGTCCACTATAAAAGTTTATACCGACGCCAAATTTGAACGAAACATCTAGCGAATAATTGAGGATTCTATGGAAATTGTGTTGGCAAATCCACGTGGTTTTTGCGCAGGTGTTGACCGCGCCATAGCAATCGTAAATCGTGCACTTGAATGTTTTAATCCGCCTATTTATGTTCGCCACGAGGTGGTACATAACAAATTTGTGGTCGATGATCTGCGTCAGCGTGGTGCTATTTTTGTCGATGAACTTGATCAGGTACCTGACGACTCAATCGTCATTTTCAGTGCGCACGGTGTGTCAAAGGCCGTACAGCAAGAGGCTGAACGCCGTGGTTTGAAAGTGTTTGATGCCACTTGTCCATTGGTCACCAAAGTGCATATTGAAGTAACCAAATATGCGCGTGAAGGTACTGAGGCCATTTTAATTGGACACGAAGGCCATCCTGAAGTCGAAGGAACCATGGGCCAGTACGATAAAACCAAAGGCGGTCATATCTATCTGGTTGAAGATGAAGCGGATGTTGAAGCGCTGGCGGTTCGCCATCCAGACAAACTGGCCTTCGTTACCCAAACGACTCTGTCAATTGATGATACCGCCAAAGTGATTGATGCACTGCGCAGCAAATTTCCCCAGATTCAGGGGCCGCGTAAAGATGATATCTGTTATGCCACTCAAAACCGTCAAGATGCGGTTCGTGATCTGGCCAATCGCTGCGATGTGGTCTTGGTGGTCGGATCGCCTAATTCATCTAACTCCAATCGTCTGCGTGAATTAGCAGAGCGCATGGGCAAGGCGGCGTACTTGGTCGATAACGCGGATCAGCTTGAGCAACAATGGTTTGAGGGTGTCGATAAAATTGGTGTGACTGCCGGTGCATCCGCACCTGAAATTTTAATCAAGCAAGTGATTCAGCGCTTGCAAGATTGGGGGGCAGATGCACCTAAAGAATTAGAAGGGCGCGAAGAAAATATTACCTTTAGCTTACCTAAAGAATTACGTATTCATGTTACCCAAGCTTAAGTCTGAACTGTTTTAAAAAAGCGGATGAGTGTCACTCATCCGCTTTTTTATGCCCTTAATCTTGATTGTATGGGTTGTGTAAAAAAATAAGTTAAGCTAGACACTAGGGGGAGTGACGATATGCAAAAAATGAAAGGATTTACCCTCATCGAACTCATTATAACCATAACTGTTTTGGCAATATTGGCCACAATCGCAGTGCCATCATTTAACAGCTTGCTCAATAGGCAAAAGCTGAATGCCTCGGCGCGTGAATTAATGTCGAAATTGGTCGAGGCACGCACTCAAGCCCTGACTATTCGCCAGACCACGGGCGTATGCGTCAGCACCGTGACTAATTGTGAAAAGAATCCTCCGATTTCAAATATAGATAAGAATCGCATTTTTGTTGCGCAGCTCGATAAGGAAGTCACTCTTGCATCTGGTTCAGCCACACAACTGATTTTTCGTGTAGAAGGAATTCCAGTTGCGAGTAGCAAATTTTCATTACAGCGCCAAGGCGTTGCACGTTGTATCGAAGTCGGTGTAACAGGAGACACCACTTACAAAGAAGGAGCGTGCACATGAAGCTTGCAGGGCCTCAACGTGGTGTCGGTATAGTGGAAGTGATGGTGGCGTTGTTGCTACTGGCCATCGGTGTGCTTGGATTTACAGCGCTTCAGTTGCGTGCGGTGAGTGCCAGTATGGAAGCAGGCAATCAAGTGGCTGCGCTCAATATTGCACGAGACTTGACCGAGCGTATGCGTGCCAACCCTCAAGCCACACAATGTAAGCTGTATCACACAGAAGGTTCAATTAACAGCTCAACAAAGGCCTATACCAAAGCCTCCAACTGCGCCACAACTGTGAGTAGTCAGGCCAGTGCCCAAGCCACCAGCGATTTACAATATATTTATAACCAAACCACAAATTCAGGTATGAGCGTTATTGTGAATACCTGTCCCAATGCCAGCAATGCAGGAACAAATTTGGGGCGTCAATGCATTTATGTGGCATGGGATAAAACCGCACAAAGTTTTAGCAGTTCAGAGACATGCTACAAAAATGGTGCCACCAGTTATGAGCGCAATGCGACGTGTATTTTTCTGGAGGCCTATTAAATGACCCGATTACATCAGGCCGGATTTACACTAATTGAACTGATGGTAGCCATTACGCTGGGGCTTTTGATTACAGCGGCAGCCATTCAGCTGTACCTCACCAGTATCACCAGTTTTAATGTGCAAAAAGCCATGTCGAATATTCAAGACAGTGCCAGTTTTGGGGTGAACTATATTTTAGATGATGTTCGAAAAGCCAACTTGAGCGCATCCTCTGCATATATCAACGATCAACAAGCAAATGCGGGATTGCTTCTGACTGCAAGTAATGTCAGTGATCAAGTGAGTGGAAAATACTTATTAACGCTTGCCGAGACGGCACTGACCAAAAGCGCAGTTGGAGACAGTAATGTCGATCAAAAAAGTGATCAGCTTACGATTCGTTATCAGGCAACGCAAAGCGATTATGACTGTACCGGCAAAACCCTTGCCGCAGGTACCTATGTGGCTCAGCGATATTTTGTTGGCAGTGACAAAGCATTGCGCTGTGTGGCCGATCAATATATGCGAAATGGAAACACGATAACCGCAGTAGATGGCAAGCCAAAAACCACACTGGATTTGTCTGGCGCGGGGCAAATTATTATTCCCTCGGTCGATTATATGCGCATTAAAGTGGGCTATGTGAAAGGCGCTTTGAATAATCCAACAGCGCTCAATTACGTGTCTGTGGCAGATTATCTCGACACCGCAAAAACACCCGCAATGACCAAAAATATTGATGGTATCTCACAGCAGATCAAGCCATACATCAATGTGATTCAAATTGGTTTACTGGTGCAGTCAAATGAAACAGCAGGCAATGATGTAAACGTTAGAAATCGTAATAAAAAGACTTTTGATGTGTTGGGGCAGTCGGTTGCATTAAACAGTACAAATCAAGATACACGATTGCGTCAGGTAGTGACTCAGACCATTTCATTAAGAAATGCCATGGGTTGGGTGGAAGAGGGGTATGTCACACAATGAAAACCAATCAACAAGGTGCAACCCTGATCGTGGTGCTGATGATTTTACTCTTGATCATGGTGGTGGGAACTTTGGCTATCCGGCAAAGTGTCAGCTCGCTCAAAATGGTTGCAAATAATCAGATTCAGGCTTTATTGCTACAAAATTCGGATGCTGCCCTGATGTATTTTCAAAATCCTGTGAATACCAGTACTTTGGCTTCTGCAAATGGTGTCGTTAATTATTTTCGTAATGTCGGTAATCTTAATCAGGAAATGGTGAGCTGTTTTAATAAGACAGCACCGTTTGTGATGAGCAATATGGGTGTGGTCAATAGTTCAGGCACGGTCGATAACCAAGCCTCATGTAAAAGTACCGATGCTGCGGGTGGGCGCACGCAGGTGGTCACACAGGTGTATATCAAAAAGGCAGCATCATCGGACAATCAGCCATTTGCTGACTATGCGCGTGGTACCGATATCACCACTGCAAAAACGGAAAGCAGTTTACGCCTACAACTGACTTCAGTTTCTGTCATGACCGGATTTTCATCTGCCGAAGATATCAATACCTGTCTGAATCAATCGGCCAGTAATGCCATCAGTTGTTTGAGTCAGAAGCAGGCCTTGTTTAATTCACAAGTGGCCGAGTATCGCTTCTTATCTGACTTTGAGCCACCTAAGTAGGTCAAGGGAGAACAATCATGAAAAACAAGAAATCTAAAAGATTTAATCCCTTACCTGGTACCGCTACACCTCAGCATCATCGGATGCTGTGTACAGCTCTGATGAGCGTTTCACTGATAATTGCATGCAACGCTCAGGCCAGTGATGTCGAGGTTTATCATCAAGGAGCACAATTTGATAAGCGTTTAATGCTGATGGTCGATCAGTCCCGCACCATGGGGGGAGCAGGAGCACTCGATTTATTAAAAGAATATCCTATTTGTGTGGGGAAAGGTGTCTCTAATATTTTAGGTTCAGGGGGTGGGCTGGGGCTGCTAGGCGATAAAGATGCGCTTGAGTTGGTCACCAATACCGTAGGTGCAGTCGATCAGGTGGCTTTACAGGGCTTACTGGGCGGGAGTCTGGATCCGCTGTTAAAGATCACCACAGAGTCACCGAGCAGTAAATACAACTATGCACGTAATTACTGTACCGTAGTCACCACAGATTTGGTGGTAAAAACACTCGATGGCTTATTAAAACCGCTGCTGGGTGCAACCGGGCTAGACGCCAAAAGTTATATCGAAAATACCTGTGATTTTCAGGCCAATGTTAAACTGCTGAACAGTGTTTCTGCGGTGGGTGTATATCGATGCTATGACAAACTTTCGCGGGTCAAAAATGCCTTAACGGACGTATTGCTTGGAAATAGTAGTACAGGGCTCAAACCTCTGCCAGACAATGTCAGTGTCGGGATATCGGTCATGCCGGTTGATGTTATGACCAATGATCGTGCGGGACGTATTTTGGCGCCTGCTTGTAAGCTGTCGACCACTCGAGCCAGTGATACCAATTTCCGTTGTTTTGAAAAGACCTACTCAGGGAGTGCCACCACGTATCGTAACTATCTAGTCGAAAAAATTGCAGGAAATATTCAGTCCAAAGGCGATTTTAATCTACAAAATGTATTGGTTATTGTGCCGAAACTGATTGCAGCGTTGGTGGGTGATATCTTTAGTAAACTCTGGAGCATTCTTTCAAATCCAGTAAAAGGTTTGTCTGAGTTATTAGAATTTAAGGGTACAGCCAGCACCGTCAATGATTTACTCAAAACTCTTGGACTCGCAGGGAATGTTCCAACCGCCAGTACCTATGCAGAGACGGGTGCCTATTTAATGGGAACCACTACCAAGGGTACTGGTGCTAGACAAATAGCAATGAGAATTATTCCAGTAAAAATTCTATTTCTTCCACTATTAGGCTGGTACGATTATAAATGTGATAAATACGGAACAGATAGCTGGCAATCTGATGGTGTAACGTGTAAGGATGATGCTTGGCAGTATAAGTCTGGTGGAATATCAACAACTAATCTTATACAGGTAAATGATGATCTGGTCAGCTCCCTTATCAGTGATGGAGTGGTAGGGGGGCTTTTAAATGGTGTGGTTGGTAACATCTTGGGAATCAAGGTCTCAGAGAAACATCTCTACTATGGCTATGATTCACAAGCTGATATTGAATATAGCGGCTTTAGTAACTCGGTCGATTCCAGCAAACGTTCTACTACATTTTATCGCGCACCGACAGACACACCGCAATGTAATGCTAACGGTATTATGGTGATTACTGGTGGCGTACCAAATATCACCCCAACGGTTACCGATGCACTGCTTAAGCAAGGCGCGGAAGGGCTGGGCACACAAAATGCGATTGAGCGTTTGATGGGTCGTTCACTCAATACTTCGGCCACAGACTTGTCGAAGCTCGACCTCAGTAACGTTTTTCAGTGTGATGCATCGGCAGGATTAAAATCGACCACTTTAAGTAGCCGTGATTATGCCACGTGGAGCTGCATTGGTAATTACACCAAAAAGCTACTCGATAAAAATATCACCACGGGTGTGATTGGCGTTGGGCGTGAATTTACCACGATTCCAAGCACTACAGATTCAGCCCAGCTTGAAGCATCGATGACAGGTGTAAATAATTCGCTATTGGGTCAGATTGTTCCGAATTTATTAAAGGATACCTTAAACGTATTGCTTGGTGGTACGTTGGTGAATGGTTTAACCAGTTTGCTTGGCAATGTGTTTCCAACCGATGCCGAGGATGTCAAAAATTTGGCACGGTGGGGCGTATTGGGTAAAGGGGGCTGGTATAACTCAGCCAGCTCAGAAAATATTGCCAACAGTATTTATAACTTCTATGCCAATTTGGGCATTAGTAACCGGGAAACTTTTTTAGGCGTACCTGTGGTGCCAACAGATCCACTTACCCCATACAATCTTGATAACTATGTTTTTCAAAACATGTTTGTTCCCGACGACAAACAAACTTGGTTTGGGAATGTAAAAAAATATTTGGCCGATACAGGTGAAACCATACAGACCAAAACCATCACCGATGTCTGGAGTAATAGCAACATACAATCCACCAAAACCAGTATTTTAACGGGTGGGTTTGCAGACAAATTACCTACAGCGACCAGTAGCAGTGCATCTAGCCGGCAGTTATACGTGAACCGCGCGTGTATCACGAAAGATAAAAAATATGATGTTTCCGCTTCAATTGGGCTGATTGGAAACGACTACTACACCAAGCTCTGCGAAAGTCAAAGTAAAGACCCGCGTCGTAGCGATTTGATGAACCTGCTGGGCTATCAAATTCAAACCACCAATAATCAAGAAAGTCTGATTGCCAAACCTGAATATAAAAAAGTCGGGATGGTGCTTCATTCATCGCCAATCAAAATTACCCAGTCGGCTACCATCAAAAATGATGGTTCATTAACACGTGATGATTATTTGGTATTTGGTACCGTGCAAGGGCTTTTACATGTGGTCAATGCCAGTACAGGTATAGAAAAATTTGCATTTTTACCCAATGAGCTACTTGAAAATGCCAAGCAGCGTAAAGCCTTTACAGGTACAAATCTTGAGGGACACGACAACTTTAACAATATGCAATACGGCATTGATGCGCCGTGGACCGCCTACAGTGAATATGTGTGGAACACTAAAGATAGCAAACTCACTGTTGGTAAGTCGGCCACAGATGCAACTTGTATAAAAGATGGCGTCTCGACGGGCGCCTGCGGTAAGCAATACCTTTATGGTGGATTACGTATGGGTGGACGCAGTTATTATGCCTTGGATTTGAGCCTATGGGATGATCAAACCAAACCAAGCTTAAAATTCTATATTGATCCTGCTTCTGGCAAAGTTTATTCATCGACCACTCCAGAAGGAAAAAGCTTCGATGCCATCAAGTACATGGGGCAAAGCTGGTCGAAACCAACCGTGGCATGGGTAAACTGGCAGGGCAAACGCAAATTGGTCATGTTTGTGGGTGGTGGCTACGATGCGGGTGGAACCGATGGTAATGCCAATAATGGCGGATACGAACAGGTCAGTTACGCTCAGAGCAATAAGATTGGTTCGGGTGTGTACATGTTTGATGCCGAAAATGGCGATCTGCTCTGGTGGGCCAGCAATTTGGCCACCACAGCCAATACCGGTGCCACCATGGCCTTGAAAACCAACATGCAATATAGCGTCGTCAGCCGGATCAATGCAGTAGATCGAAATGGTGATGGTCTGGTGGATCATTTGTACTTTGGTGATTTGGGCGGACAACTCTGGCGTGTCGATATTAATAACGGCAGTAATCCTCAACAGTTTGCACAGGCAGCACAACTGCTCGATCTGCAAAACAATAAACCAAGTGACTTAACCGATGCCAATTTACGTTTTTATGAAGCACCTATTTTTAGTGTGTATGGATATGGCGCCAATTCACTTGCTGTGTTGAGTATTGCAACCACTAACCGCAGTTTACCGATTAGTGATCAAAGTGCCGGGGTGGTATTTAATCTTTTCGACAACGATGTCACACAGGTGAGTTTTAGCACCCGTGATATGGCAGCAAACAATAAAAATTTAGTCGCTTATGCACAATTACCAAAATATGGGGAGCTGACCATGGTCAATCGCCCGCAATATGGTTGGTATGCCAAATTAAGCAACCAGCAAAAGGTGATGGATGAACCTGTGGTCATCAATAAAAACCTGTATGTGAGTATTTTTGATCCGATTGCACAAGAAGGACGTGTGGCAGATTGCTCAATTGGTGTGCAAGGTTTGAGTAGTGTCCGTCGCTTTTGTCTGCCATATGGTGTGTGCGAAAAGTCGGCTGACCTGACAACAACACTTAAACTTGGAAAAGGTATTTTACCTGTGACGATTGGCGCCGGTACCACCAGCAATGGCGTAACGACCCGACAAATCTTGGGGGGAAGTTCAACCGATCGTGACTCGACCAAAGATGTGCTCTCAAGTACCCAAACCACGCGGCGTCAAATTGTGCCATTAAAATGGTATGAACAGTACACCCCTTAAATGCAGATTGCCTCACATCTCTTTATGGGGGTGTGAGGTGTCATCATCCAATCAGGAGCGCATCTATGTCGCGTAGCACGCAAGGGTTTACCTTAATTGAGCTGATGGTGGTCGTGGTCATGATTGCCATTGTTGCCACCATTGCGATTCCGAGTTATCAGGAATATGTCCGTCGCTCTAATCTGGCAGCAGCACAGCAAGAAATGCAGAAAATTGCAGCCTTGCTAGAACGACATCGTTCACGTAACTTTAGTTATTCGGGCTTTGCCTTAAAAGGAACAGCCGACAGTAAAGGGCCTTATTACGATGTCGCGAATGCAAGCGATACCGCTTTACTATTGCCATTAAACAGTAGCAGTGGGTCGCAAAAATACAAATTAGATCTGAGTTTAAATACACAGGATTGGGCAATTAAAGCCAGTAGTGCCGATTCAAATAATTACTCGCTGCTTCTGACCAGTACTGGGTTTCGCTGCAAAAATAAAACAACAAACAATATCGATTTTATGACCTGCGGTACAGGTTCGGAGACATGGTGATGCAAGCAAAGCAAGGATTTACCTTAATTGAGCTGATGATTGTGGTGGCAGTCATTGGGATTCTGGCGGCAATTGCCTATCCGAGTTATCAGAATTATAAAATACGAGTGAATCGCGGTGAGGTTCAGGCCGAGCTGATTCGTGTGGCGCAGCAATTACAAAGTTATAAAGTGGTGAATCGGAGTTATGCCAATGCTTCACTCAGCGGTTTGGGTATTACATCGAATTTTCCGGCTACAGGAACAGCATTTTATACATTAGGATTAACGCTCGATACCGATAATCAGGGCTATGTGCTGACGGCAACACCCAATGCATCAACGATGCAGGCCGGAAATGGTATTGTATGTTTGAATCAGGATGGACAAAAGTACTGGGCCAAAGGCAGCAGCAGTTGCAGCTTGAGTAGCGCCTCGGACTGGGATGGAAAATAAATTCAAAACTATGGATAAGTCAAAATTTAATCTTTCATTCGTTTGCGATTTGACGTAGAATACTGCCCTCTATGAAAGGGGTTTGAAGTGTTGCCGATGGTCGGCGCAGGGATAATCCGTAAGAATTATAAGGCTTTTATCATGGTAGTTATTCGTCTTGCACGCGGTGGCGCAAAAAAACGTCCATTCTATCAAATCGTTGTTACGGATAGCCGTAATGCACGTGATGGTCGTTTCATCGAACGTATTGGTTTCTTCAACCCGACTGCTCAAGGTCAAGCTGAGAAACTACGTTTAGATGCTGATCGTTTTGCTCACTGGGTATCTCAAGGTGCTCAACCATCTGAGCGTGTTGCTTCTTTGGCTGCTCAAGCTAAAAAAGCTACAACTGCTGCATAATTTGTAGTAGGTAGCCCATGACACCAACACAGAATGTACCTGAAGATCGTCTTCAGATTGGACAGTTACGTTCCGCTTATGGATTAAATGGGTGGCTCTGGGTGTATTCCAATACAGAACCTATGAGCAACATGTTTGACTACCTGCCTTGGTACATTCAGACCAAAGCAGGTTGGCAAACTGTCGATGTAAAACGTTGGAAGCCACATGGCAAAGGGCTGGTTGTTTCGCTGAAAAATGTCAGTGACCGTACAGCAGCAGATAACCTTGTGGGCGCCACCATCTGGATTTCAAAATCACAACTTCCGAAAGCCGATGTAGACGAGTACTACTGGTCAGATTTAAAAGGCCTGACAGTACTGGGTCTGGATGAAGAAGAGCATGAAGTGAATTTGGGTCAAATCCATGAGTTATTTGAAACCGGTGCCAATGATGTCATGGTCGTACGTGCGACTGCGGACAGCGTGGATGCTGAAGAACGAATGATTCCATGGCATAAAGATGTGGTACAACGTGTCGATCTGCAAGCAGGTCGAATTTACGTCAATTGGGGCGTAGATTACTGAAATCGTGGGCTTAGCCACAAACGCAGTTGGAAAATATAGGAGTCTGCGATGTTTTTTGCAGTCATAACACTTTTTCCAGAAATGTTTGATGCAATTACGGCTTACGGAATTAGTGGACGCGCAACCAAGCGTCAGATTGCAAAAGTCACTTGCATCAACCCACGTGATTTTGCACAGGGTAATTACAAACGAGTGGATGAACGTCCATTTGGTGGAGGCCCTGGCATGGTAATGATGGCCGAGCCACTGGCAAAAGCAATTACCCATGCAAAAGCGCTTGCCATGCAAGCAGGCTGTCAACATGCACCTGTAGTGTACATGTCGCCACAAGGCAAAACCTTAAATGAAACCGCCGTGCAGCAGTTCGTTCATTATGATGGATTGATTGTGCTTTGCGGACGTTATGAAGGTGTCGATGAGCGACTGATTCAACACTATGTCGATCAGGAATGGTCGATTGGTGACTATGTCCTGTCAGGCGGTGAGTTGCCAGCAATGGTACTCCTCGATAGCATCATTCGGCGTTTGCCCGATGCAATGTCTGACGAACAGTCACATGTACAAGATTCTTTTGTGGATGGTTTACTCGATTGCCCACAATATACCAAGCCTGATCATTTTGAAGGGCTAGATGTACCCGAGGTACTTAAATCGGGGCATCATGCCAATATTGAAAAATGGCGTTTTTTGCAGCGTTACCAACGTACACTTGAGCGCCGACCAGAGCTGGTTGAGCACGTCGAGTTGAGTGCGCAGCAAAAAAAATGGCTAAAAGATAAGTAAGGACAGTCAAGTCAAGTGCGAGTTTGTCCTTGCACCCTACGAGAAGCCATGCTTCGAGTTACTGCTTAAACATTGTTTAAGCTGAATAATAGGCTCTTTAAGGTAATGTTGCTTTAAAGGGAAAGTTAAACAGGGTGATATGCGCTTTAGCCTCTATCCCCAGCGGCGTCAGAGACCTCTTCTCGCCCGCACATATTGGAGATTCCACAATGAGTGGTAAACATCCTTTAGTTCAAGCTGTTGAAAATGCACAGTTGAAATCTGATATCCCTGCTTTTGCTCCTGGTGACACTGTTGTTGTCCAAGTTAAAGTAAAAGAGGGTGACCGTGAGCGTCTTCAGGCATTTGAAGGTGTTGTAATCGCGAAGAAAAACCGTGGTTTAAACTCTGCATTCACAGTACGTAAAATTTCTAGCGGTGTTGGTGTTGAGCGTGTTTTCCAAACTCACTCACCAGTTGTTGCTAAAATTGAAGTGAAACGTCGTGGTGACGTACGTCGTGCTAAACTTTACTACCTACGCGAGTTGTCTGGTAAAGCTGCACGTATTCGTGAAAAATTGCCAGCACGCAAACAAGGTTAATCTTAACGTTGTATGCTTGCAAAAAAATGCGCCCATTGGGCGCATTTTTTATGTTTGAAATTTAATTTATAAGCCTTGCAGTTTAAGACGGTTGGCATGTTGACGGAAAATCGATACCGGATCTTGAGCAAAGACCGAGCGAAGCCCAAGCACCTGATTCACTTCATCCAGATGATTTAACACGTAATTGTCGCGTATGACTGTACCAATATGGCTACTACAGGCCGGTACCAGGCCATCATTATTCTGGCCACTAAACACACTGCTAAGGCCAAGTAGGTAATCGGTTGGATCAACAGGGTTGGTTAAAACACTGGCGCCACTCCATGAATAATATTGAATACCATTGACCTTAGCTGCGCCCTGTCCGCAAGCTGTTGTGGGTACACCAGCAGAAAAAGTGGCATTAAACTTATTGGCGCCTTCGGTCGAGAGGCTATAGGCTGCGCCAAGTGAATCCATCGGATACTGGCGTGGATCATCGAGTTGACCAATCGTAATCAGGTTGGTGGCTGCATTGACCAGTGTTGCAATCGGTGCTTCAAGTACCGTTCCAGCTAAGGATTTATAAATTAAATCGGCCAGAGGTGCTCCTTTTGCAGGCCCGCCCACAGTAGACACCGAAGCGACTCGATCCGGCAGTACCCCTGCCACATAGCGAACCGATTGTGAACCGTGACTATGGCCAATCAGATTGACCTTTTGTGCACCGGTAATGGCTAAAATATCCTGTACTTCTGCCAGTAATTGTTCACCGCGAACTTCGGAGGTATTGGCTGCAGATTGGCGCGTGGCCCAGACATTTGCCCCGTTTTTGGCTAAATCCTGCGGAATCTGATACCAATAATCCAGACCAAACGCTTCTGTACCCAGTTTATTAAAACCGAATAAGCCATGTGCCAGTACAATTGGATACTTGGTTTGGGCGTAGCTTGAAATGACAAAGGATGTCTTGGCATTTTGAATAGGCGCAGAACTGGCCAGAACCGGCTGAGCCAATACCATTAAAATACCAGTGAATAATAATTTAACTTTCATTGAAATGTTCCCTGCATTTATTTTTTCTGGATTTGAACCTGCTCATGATGTTCAAATCGGATGTTATGTCCTTGTTAACATGTTTTATTTTTAGTGTAGCTCAACTCCTTTTTTAATGATCAAATTGTGAATTATTCTGTAAGTGGCAAGCGCTGACCACGATCTTTCGCAGCTTCAAAGGTTTGAATACGCACTTGATCTTGCTGGCGACTAAAAGTGGAATTACGAAGTGATTCGATGGCTTTTTGCTTGGCGCTGTCACTCATGGAGCTGTCTAAAATGCTTTGACGCGCATCAAGATATTGGGTCACGGTGGCTTTCCACGCTGTACGCTGTGTATCGAGATTTTCTAAACGAGTAGTGGCTTCGGGGCCAACCAGTTGGGTTCGCATATCGTGTAATTCTTGTGCTGAGCCACCTTTACGTTTTATGGAGGCGGTTAGCTGACGTAAATCATCGAGTGTTGAAAGCTGTTCCAGATTGGCTTTCCAGTCTGTAGGTAACTGATCAAACAGTGCCCGCAGTTGCTTGGCCTTTTCTACATCGCTCAGTGCATTGTTATTTAAAATGCGCATACGATTAAGCGTGTACTGATTGTAAAGATCTTCTGAGCCAAATAAGCCTTCAATCTCGGGGGCAGAAAAGAAACGCTGCCGAAGTGCCATGCGCGATGCAAAAACACTTTGGAAGTAAGCCAGCTCATTTTTAGGGCCAGCGGGTTCAGGTAGGGTGCCTAGAGCCTCCCGATATTTTAAGTAGCGTTGCCACAAGTCTGTAGTCTGACTTAAAGCAGGATCGGTTAAACTCGCGGCGAGGTAGGCTTTAAAATCCTGATCAATTTGGGCTATGGATTTTTCACCATATTGTGTTAGGAAATATTCAAAGCAATTGCGCGTTTGCTCATTGACCACCAACCGATTCGATCCATCACGTTTGAGCTGACAATTGATCTCGGTATCGCGTTGGCTGGTGCTGCTAAAGGGCATTGTAGTGTTGGCAGCATTTTGTGCAGAAGTATGTACAGCACTTGCTGCCGACAATTGCGTTGCAGTCACATCACTGCGCTGTGCCGATGAAGCCGCAGGCCTTAACCACATCACCAGTAAGGTCACCAAGACCACCAAACCGAGGACACCTGTCCAGATATAAATTTTTTTCGATCCTTGCATACAACATTCCAAACCGCACTTATTTTTATTCGATGATGATGTCAATCAATCTCACTAAAAAAATAGCATATCTCTGGCGAAATAATTAAAAAACGGATGAACGGATTTGATACCATGGCGGCTGATTTTATTGACACACAGTACGATTATGACCGCAGATTCTCGTAAGCCATCCAAACGTCCAATTAGTGGAGTATTTTTACTGAACAAACCGCTAGGTCTGAGTTCAAATGGTGTCTTACAGAAAGTTCGCTGGCTATTTCGTGCACAAAAAGCCGGGCATACGGGCGCGCTTGATCCGCTTGCTACCGGACTCTTACCGATTTGTTTAGGTGAAGCGACCAAGTTTTCGCATTATTTACTCGATTCAACCAAGCGCTATCAAACCGTGGTCAAGTTGGGTCAAACCACCACGACAGGTGATGTTGAGGGTGACATTGTCCAGACTCGCCCTGTACCTGTATTGACACGTGACCTCATCGAAACGGTATTGGCGCGGTTTCGCGGTGAGATTCAGCAGATTCCCCCAATGTATTCGGCGCTCAAGCGTGACGGTCGTCCCTTGTATGAGCTAGCGCGTAAAGGGGTCGAAATTGAACGTGAAGCACGACCGATCACGATTTATGATTTAAGCTTGATCGATTTTAATGCCGATAGTCTCACGCTGGATGTGACTTGTTCCAAAGGTACTTATATTCGTGTATTGGGTGAAGACATTGGCGAAGCACTCGGTTGTGGTGGGCATTTAAAAGCATTACACCGGACTCAGACTGGCCATTTTGATTTAATTCCACAATACACGCTTGAATATTTAGAACAGCTCAATGAATCTGAGCGTGATGTGCTATTATTGCCGCCCTATGCACCAGTTGAATATTTACCAAAGGTTCAAATTCCGGACGGTCGCCTGAAATTTTTCTGCAACGGGCAAGAAAGCAATATCGATCATGATGCAGCGTCAGAAGTATTGGTGTTTGATGGCGAAAGATGTCTAGGACTCGCTGAAATTACAGATAAAAAAAGATTGGTGCCGAAACGTATTTTAAATTTATAAGGCATAACCTCAGATGGAAATTGAAGTTCTACTCAGCTTAATCTTTTTTGCGTTTTGTGCAGGTGCAATCGATGCGGCTGTTGGGGGAGGTGGGTTGATTCAGATTCCCGCCATCATGAGCACATTTCCGCAAATGTCGCCCGCAACGGTGATTGGTACCAATAAATTATCATCGATTTTTGGTACAGCATCAGCAGCCTATACCTTTGTTCGCAAGGTCAAACTTCAATGGAAATTACTGGCAGTGATTGCCATATGTGCATTGATCAGTTCGTTTCTGGGCGCTGCTTGTTTGTCCTTGATTCCACAATCGTTTCTACGACCATTTGTGTTTGTAATGCTGATCGTGATTGCAGTGTATACCTTGCTCAAGAAAAATTTTGGGCAGGTACATTCTGAAATCTCGATTACCCCCAAACTCCTGGTGCTTGCAGCAATTGGCAGTTTACTGATCGGCTTTTATGACGGTATTTTTGGCCCAGGAACGGGCAGTTTCTTCATCTTCTTTTTTATTCGTTTTCTAAACGTTGATTTTTTACATGCCTCTGCCTTGTCTAAAATTGGTAATTTTATGACCAATCTGGCAGCACTGAGCTTTTTGGCACCCACAGGTCATGTCATTTTCCAGATTGGTCTGATGATGGCCGTTGCCAACGTGATTGGTTCGGTGGTCGGTGTTCGTGTGGCCTTGAAATATGGTAGTGGCTTTGTCCGGATTATCTTTTTAATTCTGGTATCTGTCTTGATTTGCCGTATTGGTTATCAAATGTTTGTGACAGGATAAATTCGGCTACAACGTTTTTGATACACAGCACTGACACGAAGTATTCAATTTAGTTTCAAAATTCGACATACACTCTAAGAGCAACTTGATGCGCAGGTTGCTCTTTTTTTTCTTGTTTAGCCAAAATTATAAATAGCCAGAATAGGAAATATGACATGAATATTTTTGAAGCCTTACGTGAAAGCCACGACCAACAGCGTCACTTGTCTGAACAACTGGTTCAAACCAGTGGGGATAGCGATGAGCGCCAACAACTGTTTGATGCACTGAAAAATGAACTGTATGCACACTCGGTGGCAGAAGACCGCTATTTGTATATTCCACTAATGTTTAACGATACCGGTCTGGATATTACACGCCATGCTCTGGCCGAGCACCACGAAATGGATGAAATGGTCGAGGAGTTAGAACAAACCGATATGAGCAGTCCAAGCTGGATTGCAACGGCGAAAAAACTGGCGGACAAAGTACATCATCATTTAAAAGAAGAAGAACACAAGTTTTTTCAGCAGGCCGGTAAAATTCTCGACGATGCTGAAAAAGAGAAACTGGGCAAGCAATATTTGAACGAGTATGCTAAGTACAAAAAAACAGCGTCTGTGTAACCTGTCTACTTGGTCTGTAACTGTGCGATCTTGCGTTATTTAGATAGCAAGATCGACTTTCTTTTTAAAGGTTACGCCAATCGAGGCCAAAATGACACAGCCCAATGCCAGCCACTGCAATGCGGTAATTTGCTCATGTAACAAGATCAGTCCAGCCAGTGCTGCCAGTGCCGGTGACAGGCTCGATAAAGTGCCATAGCTGAGCTTGGTTAAGCGCTGGAGGGCAAACAGATCTAAAGCATAGGGAATGACGGTTGCCAGTACTGCAATTAACAGTGCTTTAGGCCAAAATGCTGGCTGAAGCAGATGCTGTGGCTGATGTATAAGCCCCACGGGAAGTAGCACTACGGCAGAGAGGGTAATGGCAATGGTTAAGGCGTGCATGCCAATATTTTGCCGAACCACTTTATGACCAAAATAAATATAAAATGCCCAGCACAGTCCCGCACTCAAAGCAAACACCGCACCTAACAATGAAAAATTGGCCTGTGCTGCATCTTGCCAAGGCACCATCAGGGCAATCCCTAAAATTGCAAACAAAACCCAGATCGAATCACTACGCTGCTGGATCGACAGCAAAGCTAAACCCAGTGGCCCAATAAACTCAAGCCCCACCGCAATACCTTGCGGCAATTTGCCAAGCGACATATAAAACAAAACGTTCATTAAGGCCAGTGCTGCGCTATAACACAGTAAATCGCGCCAAGCGAGTACTGGCAGCTTACGCAAGATTTTCCATGAGCGAAACATGATAAACACCAGAATCGATGCGAAACATAAACGCAAAATGGTCACACTCAAAGGATCGAGTACGGCAATCAGCTGTTTGGCAAATGAGGCACTGATTTGATAACACGTCATGGATAGCAGCATTGCAATCACGGCGATCAGCGTTGAATTGGGCATAAAGAGATCCAGTTTAAATGATTTAATCCTGCATTTTTCGGGCACGTTGAGTGGTGAGGGTGCAACCGACCGACGCTGTAATGATGGTCGCCAAGGCCAACCACTGATTCCAAAGCAGTATTTCACCCAGAAAAATAAATCCCGAAAATGCGGCAACCGCAGGTTCGAGGCTCATTAAAGTTCCAAAGCTTAATGGCGTTAAACGCTTCAAGGCCAGCATTTCCAGTGAAAAGGGTAAAGCGCTGGCCAAGATGGCCAGAATAATAAATAGAAAAAGATTTGGAAACTCAAACACCTGACCAATATTTCCGCTGAGCAAGGCAAAGGGCAATAAAATCAGTGCGCCAACCATCATTCCCAAAAATACAGTATGATTTCCCGAAACACCTGAAGGTTTTTGGCCTGCAATAATATATAACGCCCAGCAGGCGCCAGCCGCGAGTGCCAGTACAATGCCCAAGCTGTCTAAGCCATGCTGTGCTTGACCAAAAGGAAACAGCAAAATCAGGCCCAGAATGGCACACCCCACCCAGAGCAGATCGTATCTTTGCCGTGCGTAAAACAGGGCCACGCTTAATGGTCCAATAAACTCAAAAGCCACCGCAATACCGAGTGGTAGGCGCTGGAGTGACAAATAAAACAGCGCATTCATTCCGGCCAGTGCTATGCCATAACTGATAATTGCACGCCAGCGAATTTGCCCCCAGTTGATGGTCCATGCTTTAAAAATAACCGATAAAATAAGCGCCCCGAAGCATAAACGCATTGCAGAAACGGTCAGTGCTGGATACTGTGCAAACAGCATTTTGGCCAACGAGCCACTACTTTGCACACTAATCATCGCAATCAAGAGGACCAAGAGTGCGTGTAGATGAGATTTGGAATCAGATAAAGACATTTTTAATGTTTGGTATATTTTTGCCGATCATAATCGATCTACACATAAAAAAGCCACAGGCTGTGCTGTGGCTTTTCAAAACATACAGGTTTAGAACAAGACGCGAACGCGAATTGTGCCTTCAACCTGATTGAGCATGTCTAGGGCTTCTTGAGACGCCGATGCATCGACATCCATAATGAGATAGCCAATGTCACCCTTGGTCATCAGGCTTTGGCCTGAAATATTGACATTTTGCTCTGCAAACAGGTTATTGATTTTAGACAACACACCCGGCACGTTTTTATGGATATGTAATAAACGATGTTTGCCTTCAGTCAGTGGCAATGCGATTTCTGGGAAGTTCACCGCAGAAAGCGTCATACCTTTGTCTGAATACGCAACAAACTTTTCAGATACTTCAAGTCCGATGTTCGCTTGCGCTTCCATGGTTGAACCACCCACGTGCGGTGTTAAGATGACGTTATCTAGACCACGCAAGGCAGATACGAATTCTTCACCGTTTGCTTTTGGCTCTTTCGGGAATACGTCAACAGCTGCACCCGCAAGGTGACCAGATTTTAGCGCATCGGCTAAATCTTCGATGATCACACATGTACCACGTGCCGCATTTAAGAAGATTGCGCCTTCTTTCATTTTGGCAAACTGTTCTTTCTTGAAGAAGTTACGTGTAGACGGTACATCAGGAACATGTAAGGTCACTACATCCGCAGTGGCCAGAAGTTCGTCGAGTGAACCGACTTGACGCGCGTTCCCCATTGGAAGTTTGGTTACTGCATCGTAATAAATCACGTGCATACCCAGACTTTCAGCCAATACTGAAAGCTGAGAACCGATGGAGCCATAACCAACAATACCTAATGTTTTGCCGCGTGTTTCATACGAACCCACTGCAGATTTGTCCCAACCACCGCGGTGACAGACTGCCGACTTTTCAGGGACACGACGCAAAAGAAGGATTAATTCCGCAAGCACCAGTTCAGCCACTGAACGGGTATTGGAATAAGGCGCGTTAAATACAGGAATACCACGTGCCATTGCTGCTTTTAAATCTACCTGATTGGTTCCGATACAGAAACAACCCACTGCGATGAGCTTGTTCGCAGCTGCAAAGACATCTTCGGTTAATTGAGTACGGGAACGAATACCAATAAAGTGAGCATCTTTAATGGCGTCTTTTAACGCATCGCCATCCAGTGCTGTTTTACGATAATCGATATTGGTATAACCCGCTGCATGAAGCGTGTCGACGGCGTTTTGATGAACGCCTTCTAACAACAAGAAACGAATTTTGTCTTTAGGTAGTGATAGATGTTGGCTCATTACGGCTCCGCTACAAAGGCCAAATTTAGTCGCGGTATCATATCACAGAGTCATGCAAGTTGTTCATTTCTTATATACCGACTTGTCATCGGAAAGCGTGTATTTGCAGGGGAAATGCCGCGCCATCATGCCCCGAAGCGGTGCGTTTTATAGATTTATTCGTGTTTTCTTACAAGTTTTAAAAGCGAATATGCATTATGCGTGCGTATACGCTTTATCCGCTCGGCGCTTACATGTAAAATAAATAGACTGCTTGGCTCTCAGACTTGAGATGCTTAAGAGGCCTTGCCCGTATTGCGCTTGTGCCGTGATGCGATGGTCTCTTCCCACCTGTTACTTCTTGCTAGGTCTGCAAACGATGAACGCTCCAGTCGCTTTAACACCTGAGTTACTCACCCAATTAACGGCAATTGTCGGTGAAAACCGCATTAAAACAGATGCCGATAGCCTTGAAAATTGGGGGCGGGACTATACAAAGCATTTTGATCCGAATCCATCCATCATCGTATTTCCATCCACTACGGAAGAAGTTCAAGCTGTGGTTCAGCTTGCCAACCGCTTTAATGTTGCGATTACGCCATCTGGCGGACGTACCGGACTTTCAGCAGGTGCTGTGGCAGCCAACGGTGAAATTGTCATCAGCATGGACAAAATGAACCAGATCCTTGAGTTTTATCCTGCAGACCGTATGGTGCTTGTGCAGGCAGGTGTGGTGACCGAACAGTTGCAAAACTATGCCGAAGAACAAGGCATGTATTATCCGGTCGATTTTGCCTCTGCGGGTTCAAGTCAGATTGGCGGTAATATTGGCACCAATGCCGGTGGTATTAAAGTAATTAAATACGGCATGACCCGTAACTGGGTGCTCGGTTTAACCGTGGTCACCGGTAAGGGTGATGTTTTACGTCTGAATAAAGGCATGATCAAAAATGCGACGGGCTATGCCTTACAGCATTTGTTTATTGGTGGTGAAGGCACCTTAGGCCTGATCACAGAAGCGGAAATCAAACTCGAGCGTCAACCGCACAACTTACAGGTGATGGTACTGGGCGTACCAGATTTTGATGCGGTCATGCCAGTTTTACATGCATTTCAAAAAGAAATTGACCTGACTGCATTTGAGTTCTTTGGCGAATTGGCCATGCAAAAAGTGCTCGATCACGGACATGTTCAACGCCCGTTTGAAACCCAATGCCCATTTTATGTGTTGCTTGAATTTGAAGCGCCGTATGAGCCTATCATGGACAAGGCGATGGAAATTTTTGAACACTGCATGGAACAAGGCTGGGTATACGATGGTGTAATGAGCCAGACACTGGATCAGGCAGCCAACCTATGGCGTTTGCGTGAGGATATTTCAGAATCGATTGCGCCGTTTATTCCGTATAAAAACGATATCTCGGTGTTGATTACTCATGTACCGGCGTTTATCCGTGAAATTGATGCCATTGTACAAGAAAACTATCCGGACTTTGAGATCTGCTGGTTTGGTCACATCGGTGACGGCAACCTGCATTTGAATATTTTAAAACCTGAAAACTTAAGCAAAGACGAATTTTTTGCAAAATGTCAGGTGGTCAATAAGTACGTATTTGATACGGTTAAAAAATACGATGGCTCGATTTCTGCCGAGCATGGTGTGGGCATGACCAAAAAGCCGTATCTGGAGTACTCACGTTCTGCTGAAGAAATCGAATACATGAAAGCACTGAAAAAAGTATTTGATCCAAAAGGCATTATGAATCCAGGTAAACTCTTTGATTTATAAGCAGAATCACGCTGTGTGACTACATAGTTACCACATTGTAATCCTTTAGGGCGTAGCATCTTGATGCTACGCTTTTTTATTTTCAAGATGTATTGGATGACGATGTTACGATTAGCTGCGATTTCAGGTTTATGTGTGGGACTCATGACCGGCTGTGCCACCACCAGTAAATTGATGCCGTTAAAGGACAAAGCAGGCCAAACGCCAATGCAACAGGTACTCCATGCGCAACCTGAAATTGCCGAAGATTATCAAAATACCTCGATAGAGCAGGTATTTAACCGCGCCGAGTCGCCGACTGTGTCACGTATTACCGTGATTCAAACCGGCTTGCTAGACGATTCAGTCCGTGCGATGCGTACCGAATATATGTTTAAGCGCCTCGACAATGCATGGCAATTGCAAAATAAACAACTGAGTTACCAGTGCGCACGCGCTAAATCACATCGTGGTTTTCAAACGGCAAAGTGTGATTAATTCTATTGTATGTGGGTCTAGATTCATCTATGCCCGATGGATGGCGCTATACCCACATGTATTTATTCGACCAATCACGCACTAAAATAAGTCCAATCTAAAGATATTAAGCCGCGTTAAATTTTTTTATACTATGTGTTCTCTTTAAAACCATATCTTTAATTAAACAATGAAAAATGTATTGATTCTCAGTGTGCTGGCAGCATCTGCTCTTATTAGCGCATGTTCAACAACAGAAACATCTAAAACAATTCAGAGCCCGCAGGTTACTGCTGCAACAGCTCAAGTACGATACGCAGGGGTAAAAACACCAGTTTCGATTGGTAAATTTGATAACCGCTCAAGCTACATGCGCGGGATTTTTTCAGACAACGTCGATCGTTTAGGCGGACAAGCCAAAACCATTTTGGAAACCCATTTGCAGCAATCGGGCTATTTCTCGGTTTTAAATCGCGATAATTTGTCTGAACTCAAACAAGAAGTAGGCTTTAGTAACGGCACACAAGCCATCAAGGGTGCGCGTTATGTTATTACTGGTGATGTCTCTGAATTTGGGCGCAAGGAAGTCGGCGATCAGCAGTTATTTGGTATTTTGGGCCGTGGTAAAGAGCAGATTGCCTATGCCAAAGTCAATTTAAATGTGGTGGATGTACGCACCTCTGAAGTAGTGCATTCGGTACAAGGCGCTGGTGAATATGCGCTGAGTGCCCGTGAGGTGTTGGGCTTTGGCTCTACCGCTTCATATGACTCAACCTTAAATGGCAAGGTTCTGGATTTGGCTGTACGCGAAGCTGTTAATCATTTGGTGACCGATATCCAGTCGAATCGTTGGTCGATGCAGTAATAGCCGAGCCACCGCAAATGAAAAAACTAATTCTATTGAGCAGCTTAAGTGTGCTGTTTACAGGTTGTGTTTCTGCACCCAAATCGTTGTATAGCTGGGGAAGTTATCCTGAGCAGTCGTACCTGATGTACAGTGCGCCGCAAAAAGCCACGCCGGCCGCGCAAATTATCAAGCTTGAAGCCGATATTGAAAAAGCGAAGGGCAAAGGTCTGGCTGTTCCGCCAGGACTATATGCACATCTTGGGCTGATGTACCTCCAGCAAGGCAACAGCCAAAAAGCAGGCGAGTATTTTCAGCTTGAGAAGCAGGTGTATCCTGAATCGAGCATTTTGATGGATCGTCTTTCGAAAAAACTTACGGCAAGTACGGGTCAGGTACGCTCATGAAATCACTTTTAATGTCGTTTGGCCTTGCCGCAACCGCACTGATGACAGGGTGTGCCAGTTCGACTGCATTGCAAAAAGACACCACGGCCTATCAGCAGCATATGCCTAAATCCATTCTGGTTTTGCCACCGGTTAATGATTCACCCGATGTCAAAGCGACCTACAGCTATTGGTCGAGTGTAACCGTGCCGGTTGCAGAAGCGGGTTACTATGTATTCCCGCTGGCTGTTGTCGACAGCATGTTTAAAGAAAACGGAGTCACCAATGGCAGCGATGCACAATCGATTGCTCCGCAGAAGTTGCAGGAGATTTTTGGGGCCGATGCCGGGTTGTATATCCGTGTGAAGGAATACGGATCGAGCTATCAGGTGCTACAGAGTGTGACCACAGTGGCCGCCGATGCCAAATTGATCGATCTGAAAACCGGAGATGTGCTCTGGAGTGGCAGCAAGCGAATTGCGCAGTCGAGCAATAACGGCAATGGCGGTTTGATTGGTGCTCTGGTCGGTGCATTGGTCGAACAGATTGCCAGTAGCTTAAATGACCGTGCTTACCCAATTGCCAGCGCAGTCAATTATCAAATGCTTACACCAACGCCTGCAAATCCGGGAATAGGGCTACTTTATGGCCCACGTTCACCGCAGTTTCAGCATCAGACGAGCGCGAAATAACCGCTTGTTGATTACCAAGTATGATTTCATTCAGATCGCAGCGGACCAATGTGCCGCATGCGATCTTTTTTGATCTAAACACGTTACACTAATCAAGTCTGTCAATCTGTTTGCTGGAGAATGCGGTTGCTAGAGCAAATACAAAAAGTAAGCAATGAACTGATTATCGGGTTAGTCGGGGCGGTGGGAAGTAGCCTGAACATCCTGACCGCTACACTCACCGATCTGCTAGAAACCGAATTTGCTTACGACGTCGAGATTATTACGGTATCCAAAGATATTCTGGCGCAGCATGTCGACGAGCCAGCACATCCACTGAATGCATTTGAACGGATTTATCGTTATATGGATGTCGGCAATCAGCTACGCCATGACCACGATACCGACTTTTTGGCCCTTCAGATTGCACGTCTGATTGCCAAGCACCGTCAAGCATGGCAGGCACAACATCCAGACCAAGATGCAAGCCAGCGCCGTGTAGCCTATATCATCGATTCGTTAAAGCATGAAGCCGAAATTCAGGCGCTCAGACAAATCTACACCAATGGTTTTTTTCAGCTGTCGTTATATGAATCAAAAACGGCGCGTCACAGTTCATTGATTCAACATTATGGCATTAGCCCGGAAAGCGCCCGCATCTTGATTGAGCGCGACGAAGGCGAAGCCAATGCTTATGGTCAGCACACCAGTGAAGCGTTTCACTTGGCCGATTATTTTTTAAAGCTCGATAAGTATAATCCTGAACAATCACGTCAACCTGAGCTGGAGCTACGGGCATCATGTTTGCGCTTTTTAAGAATTCTGTTTGCAGACCCGTACATCACGCCAACCTTTAACGAGTTTGCGACCTATATGTCGTTTACGGCCAGTGTACGTTCAGCCGATCTGTCGCGACAGGTTGGGGCAGTCATTGCGCGTAACAATACGATTTTGGCAGTGGGATCGAATGATGTACCGAAATTTCAAGGCGGTACGTACTGGCCGTATCTAGATGATGAGACAGGCGAGGTACGCGATCTCGAATCGGGCCGTGATTTTATGCGTGGTTTCGATGCCAATACCATTGAAAAAAATAAAATTATCGATGACCTGTTTCAGCAACTGGCTGAGGTGATTGATCAATCGGTAGAGCAAGAACGAACAGCGCCATTAAAACTTCAAATTCAGCAAATCTTAAAAGAAAGTAAAATCAAAAAAATTACCGAATATGGGCGGGTGGTCCATGCTGAAATGGATGCCTTGCTCAGCTGTAGTCGAAGCAACATTTCAACGCAAGGGGCGACATTGTTTGTAACGACTTTTCCGTGTCATAACTGTGCCAAACATATTATTTCTGCCGGTATTGAAAAGGTCGTTTTTGTTGAGCCATACCCTAAAAGTAAAGCCCTGATGATGCATGAAGACTCCATCATGCAAAAATGGGAGGGTCGAGAAGCGGCCGATCAGCCAAAGTTAATCTTTGAGCCATTTGTGGGCGTTGGTGCGCGTAGCTTTGTCAATCTGTTTTCGGTGTCGCTGGGGATTGGACGTAAACTCAAACGTAAATCCAAAGATGGGTATGTGTTGCAGTGGGATGGCAAAACGGCGCAGCCACGCTTGCCGATGTATGGTCAATCGTACCACGAGCTAGAACAGCAGATTGAGCAGTTGCTCAAAGACCAAAATTAAAACAAGGCCCAATGCAGGGCCTGTTACATCGGCCTAAAGCCTTAGCACGCATGATCCAGAATACGAATATCAACCTCGATCACGTGTGCTTTTACACGCGCTTGATAAGCTTGCATGTGTGCAGTCTGTAAATGTGCCTCTAAATGTGCAACGCTTTCCCAATGTTCAAGCATGACGATTGACTGTGCATCGTGACGTTGAAAACTGACCTCAGACGCATGATCAATCATCGGCTGGTAACCATGGCAGCCATCTTCTGCAAGCACTTCAGTGCGAATACTGTGTAGAGCAGCCAGCACGGCTTCACGATGCTCGGCACCTGCGTGGGTTTTAATTTCGGCAATCACGGTAATCATGCATGCTGCTCCTGATCGTGCTGCTCAAATGATAGAGCAGTCGATGCAAACACGGTTTCAAGGTGTCGACGATACGCCGTTTTATAGGCCTCGATTTCTGGCTGCTTAATCACGTCGTTGGCAATAAAGGTTGGTAGTGCCGTCATACCTAAAAACTGGTTGGCTTTATGAAAAGGGAGATACACACCATCGACCCCTACACCATGAAAGAACTGATCTGGATCTTCAAATGCATCGAGTGGGGCATTCCACGTTAAGGACAACATATACTGTTTGCCTTGAATCAGGCCACCTGATCCGTAAGTCTTCGTACGATCTGAGCGGCTACGGCCATCGCTGGCATACAAACTGCCATGGCCTGCGGTAAAGACATCATCGATATACTTTTTAACTGTCCACGGTGCACCCATCCACCAGCCGGGCATTTGATAAATCACCATATCCGCCCAGAGATATTTTTCAACCTCTGTATCTGCATTGTATTTACTGTCTGCACGCGTAACCTGTACCTGATGCCCCAGTTCATTCAATACGTCTGTGGCGAATTCGGTCAGGGTGTCATTCAGTTCACCTTTGGAATGTGCAAAGGTTTTTGCACCATTAATCAGTAAAATTTTGCTCATAGGATTGGGTAGAAATTGTAAAAATTGAAGACAGTATAAAGCGCATAATGTTGCTGAAAAATGCTGGAATGAGAAAAAGATTATTGATTAAAAATCATGAAAATATCTATTTACACAGTCGAACTGAAATTTTTACACTTCAATTTCAATCGGATTAAAAGAACATTTAGCCTGTAATTGCGTGATTTCAAGCTAAAACAAATCAGCTGTTTTAAGTGGCCTTAGCAGACCGTCAACAATTCTCGCATCGACGATTTAAGTCAAAAATGCTAAGATCATCACATTGAAATACAGATCAGGCATTATGCAAATCGTGCTTCAAAACGCACACGCAGCATAATGATCTTGGCTTTATTCTCACCTTGTATGCAGGGTGAATTTTATTGAGCAGTTCAGCTCGTGATTCATATCAATTTTTTAATACTTGGTGCTCGTCATCAGGGGCTTTATTTTTTCAAAAATACCTATGCTCGATAATGAGCATGTGAGATACGTTGAGCATCATGCAAAAGAAACACACTACTTCCCTAAATCGTGCAACGTTGATGTTTCCGCTGGCCTTGGTGCTGTTTGAGTTTGCGGTCTATATCGGCAACGATCTGATTCAGCCAGCGATGTTGGCCATTACGCAAGACTTTGGTGTCAGTGCCACATGGGCGCCGTCGTCGATGTCGTTTTATGTTCTTGGCGGTGCCTGCGTGGCTTGGCTGCTGGGGCCATTGTCGGATCGTTTGGGGCGTAAGCGTGTTTTGCTGGCTGGCGTCTTGTTCTTTGCAGTGTGTTGTTTGCTGATTTTACTCACACACAATATGGCCCAGTTTTTGGCGTTACGCTTTTTACAAGGCATTGGTTTAACTGTAATTTCTGCTGTGGGTTATGCGGCTGTTCAGGAAAATTTCGAAGAGCGGGATGCCATTAAGGTGATGGCACTGATGGCCAATATCTCGTTATTAGCACCATTGCTTGGCCCGGTACTGGGCGCTTTTTTAATTGATTATGTTTCTTGGCACTGGGGATTTGTGGCCATTGCTGCCTTAGCTTTTTTAAGCTGGTTTGGGCTGAAAGCCAAAATGCCGAGCCAGCAGCAAAGTGTAACCCGTCAGCCATTTATATATTTATTTGATGATTTTAAACGCATTTACAGCGATAGCACCTTTTTAGGCCTCACGCTGGCACTCCCACTGGTGGCGATGCCATTGATGCTCTGGATTGCGTTATCCCCGGTGATGCTGGTGGATGAGCTAAAACTGAGTAGTGTGCAGTATGGTTTGGCTCAGTTTCCGATTTTTCTGGGGCTGATTGCGGGCAATATTGTTTTAATTAAAATCATCGATAGGTTGACTTTAGGTCGCACCATTTTAATCGGGCTGCCGATCATGCTATTGGGTACTTTGGTGCTTATGGTTGGAGCGATCTGGCAGCAATATCTCATACCATGTTTATTACTCGGAATGACTTTGATCAGTTTTGGTGAAGGTCTCAGCTTTTCGGTGATTTACCGCTTTGCATTGATGTCTTCACCTGTGGCCAAAGGCACAGTGGCCGCAGCGGTATCCATGTTGTTGATGTTTAGTTTTTTCCTGATTATTGAACTGGTACGCGCGCTTTATGTCGAGTTTCATATCATGGCATTTAGTTTATCTTCGGTGTTTTTAATTGCATTATGGTTTGGCTTTCCGCGTAAGGTACTGCTGCAACAAATGCGTATCCGCCAAGCTAATGATCAATTCTAACTTAAGCTTTAACGAATCTCTTGCTGCAACAGTTGCGTACGTAAGTTGATCAGCTCGGGAAGGGTCTCCAAAATCAAACTGATCTGTTTGAGTACCAGCATCAGGTTATCGGCGCCTGAGTTGCTTTGTGCCAAACGCTCAATTTCACGCAATTGTTGTTCGATTTGACCCTGAGGCAATCGCTGGTGTTGCTGTAAAACGGCATGCAGCATCTGCTGACATTTTTGCATGAGTGCCAAAATCTCTGGATCCTCCATCTTTTCCCGATGACTCCCCAAAGCCGAAATGTAGCTTAACTGACTGTGGCTATAAACCAAGTAGCGAAAAGCCGAATGAATTAATTCGGGGTTCGGGTGTGGCTCTGCACTAAGACTCGAAATCATGGTCGAGAGTTCAATTTGGCTGTTGTGTGCCAAGCGCCGAGCAATCCGGTACGCCATGCTATTATTGCGGCCCGTTTGATATTGCTCAATCACAGAAGAAAAATACGCCACACAAGCTTGGCTACTGTTACGAATATTGTTGGAAATATTGCGAAAATTCCAGTCAGGCCAGATGAAACTGACCGCAAACCAAGCCACTGCACAACCGAGTAAGGTATCGATCACACGCGGTAAAATAATCGCGTAGCCTGCACCTTTTAAATTAAAAATCAGCAATACCATAAGCGTGGCCATACTGGTGGCCAGCGCGTACTTTTTTTGTCTGAGATAAAAGAAAAACACCCCGCAGATCACGGTGATCATGAGTTGCCCATCAACGCTGGGAACAAAATACAGGATGGGCAAACCAAATATAACGCCGAGCAGGGTGCCAAGCGTACGCAACCGTAAGCGACTTTTGGTCGCAAAATAAGTCACCTGACACACAAACAGTCCGGTCAGTAAAATCCAGTAGCCATTTTGCGCAAAAGGCAGCAGCGAGATGAGCGAACCGGCAGCAAACACAAAGGCGATACGTGTGGCATGACGAAATAAGGCCGATTGAGGCGTCAGATGCTGGCGAAACTTAAGCCATAAATCCCGTATGCCATGAATATCGTCATCCAGTAAGTTCAGGTTATCGATATGATGTTGCATCCGCTGTGGATAGGTGGCTTGAAGATCATCGAGGTTACTCAGTTGATCATCCAGATTATGTAAATTCTTTAAAATTAATTTGAGATTTTTCACCTCGATGTTGTGCGGGTTTTCGGCAATCCAGTCTTGCATCGACAGCTCTAGTTGCAGCAATGACTGTTTGATTTCCGGTCTGGGCTGATAGGGTTGGCGACTCAGAATGCATTGGCTTAATTGTTCGCAGGCCTGTGCTTGCAAGCGAATATTTTTTTGAATCCGAAAAATCAGATCGCTGCGGCTAAAATTGCGCTGAATTTGCTCATAATGCAAATAGTTGGCGCTGACCTGTTCATGGATGTCTTGTGCGACAAAGTACAAATGTAACCATTGCATACTGTTTTTATTGACCCGCGATGCCTTTAAACGGCTGAGTAATGAACTTTTGGCACTGTTCAGACTTTGCACGGTTTTGCTGTTTTCGAGTGAAAGTTCAAACAGCAACTGCTCAACATTGTCGAGATTATCGGGATCAAATAAGCGTGACTTTAAGGTGAGTACTTGCGATAAATTTTGAAAAATCTGAGCCAGATTGTCTTGCACGGCAAGTGTAGGCTTGATCATAAAAAACAGCACAGAGGTCAGGCCGTACCAAAGCACACCATAAACAAAATACAGAGGTTGCTGATACCAGTGTGTGTATTCTCCTAATCCAAAAAGGGTATAAACAGACAGCAGCACAGTACCAAATGAAATGGTCGCATAACGTTGACCAAGTGAACCCAGCAAAATTAAAAAGCCACTCGATAACGACAGGTACACAATAAAAAAAGCGGGATAGGGCGCCAGTAACTCAAGTATGGTACTGACCACAAAAAATAGTACCGACACATACATTAAATTGCGTAAACGAATAGTCAAGCGGTCATCAAAATCGGTGAGGGCGGTTGCAATTGCACCCAGCGTCACTGGAATGATCAGTTCATGTAGACCTAAGCTTCGAAGCCCCAAGGTGGTCCCGAGCAAAACAATAAAAATCTGGACGCAATACACCAGCGTTGCATTAATTTGATAAGACGACAAAAATTCAAAGCGACTGCGCATAAATGTTATAGTTGTTAAGTTTTTTATGTTTGTAGATTGGGCTTTTTTACACAGGCTGTCAATCCGTTTACCGTATCATCGCTACTAGCACACTCATGTAAAAAAGGAGCCATTTGAAGGCTCCTCTTTCAAACTGCGAACAAGAATGCAGTCATCAACAGCGACTGAAAATCAGAAACTGAAATTAATAACCTACGGTAAAGCGTTCCTGAACGTGGTTGCGCTGTTCAAGTTCATCGGCCAATGCAACGGCAAAGTCCTCGGTTGAAATTTTACTGACATCATCGGCAACCAGCAGTTCATCTTTACCCAAACGGAACTCGCCGGTACGTTTACCCGGGCCGAATTCGGCAGATGGCGAAATATAGGTCCAGTCCAGATCGTCAATCTGTTTTAATTTATCCAGAAAATGTCCTGCTGCCTCAGCTTCGGGACGATACGCCTCTGGAAATTCTTCTGTATCGATTAATCGAACATTCTGATGCGGAACATGTAAGCTACCTGCGCCGCCCACCACGATATAACGTTTCACTTTCGATTCGTAAATGGCTTTGAGCAATGCATTGGCATCGAGGCCATGAAAACGCACTGAACTGATCACTGCATCTTGGCCTTTCAACGCATCGACCAAAGCATCGTGATCATTTAAATCTAATGCAACCGCCATAACGCGTTCTGTTTCTGCAACTTTATGAATATCTCGAGCAATTGCCTTAACATAGTGACCGCGTGACACCAACTCTTCTAAAATTCGAGAACCCGCCATACCTGTTGCACCAATTAATGCAATTTTCATATTTTATTCCTCTGACGTTTATAAAATGCACAAAAATAAAAGTGACTGATTCAAAACTATGACAGTTCGTTTTGTAAATCGCGTTCAGTTTATGTCCGTCAGATGTAAATCAAGGTAGTGCTTTGATGACCAAATAGACGCTTGTGTAGCAGTTTTTTCACAGATATGCGGGAGTTTAATGAGCAATGTAAATGGTTTTTGTGCCCCATCATGTGGATAACTTGATTGTTATCCACACTAACATAAGGAGGCGTTAGAGTTTTGGGTCGTCCAGATTGTCGTAAATCATTGTGGTTTTAGGCATTGGTTCCGGTTCGATATTTTCATGCAGCCATTCGCGCCAGATCGCCAAAAGAACTGCCAAAATGACCGGGCCAATAAAGAGGCCGACCAGTCCAAAGCTGGCAATTCCACCCAATACACCAAACATAATCAGCAAAAATGGAATTTGCGTCGCGCCAGAAATGACCAGTGGGCGAATTACATTGTCGGAGGTGCTGACAATACAAACTCCCCAGAGCATGACCCCAATCGCACCGACCATCTGGCCTTGAGAAAATAGCCATAAGGCCACCGCGCTATAAGCCAGCGGTGTACCAAATGGAATCAACGCCAGCAAGAAAGTGACTAGGGTCAGTACCATCGGGTTAGGGACGCCTGCGACAAAGTAGCTCAGCCCGGCCAGAATAGCCTGTGCCACAGCAGTTAAACCCACCCCATACACCACCGCACGTGTGGTTTCAGAAATTGTATCTAAATAATGATGAATTCGAGGGCCAATCACCATTTCGAGGGCTTTACTCACTTGCGATAAAATCGTTTGACCATCACGGTAGAAGAAGTACAACGACAGCAAAGCAAAGCACAGTTTGACCAGATTTTTACTGATTTCACTTAATACAAAGCGCCCATAGCCCATATGGCTTTGCAGCCAAAGGGTCACGTTTTGGGTAATATTGCTCGGATTGGTGTTGATTTCATTGAGAATACGTACAATTTCCTTACCTACAATCGGTAGGTCACGGACAAAATTTGGTGCGTCCAGATGCCCAGAAAAAATTTGCTGCTGTAACTCAATAAACAGATTGCGCCCTTCATGCTGTAAAATAAACACCGCAAAGGTAAGCGGAACTCCAATCACTAAAATGATAATGCTGATCATGATGGTGGCGGTCAGATTCGGGCGATTTTCACCAAAAAAACGTTGAATCCGCTTGTATAGCGGCCACGTCATATACGCAATAATCGCTGCCCATACCACAGGAACAATAAAATATTTCAGAATGTGAAAACCCAAAAGCAGCAGGATAATCAACAAACCGAATAATAAAGCACGTTGCAGGGTTGGCGCGTATTGTTGCACAGAACTCTCTAAATCATGATGGGCGAGGCCAAATCATATTAACTGAAAATAACTGACTGGCAAATAAACAGTTGGTTTTATTACGTAGCCAAAAATAACGCTATTTTATCTGTTAAGAACATTGTTTTTAGAACCATTTGCTCTTATCTTCAATCAGTGCATCTAGAAGCGGTTGCCACTGTTTTTGCAACTCAATAAAATTCTTCTGAGTTTTATCAAAAATACTTAGACCCTGCATGGCGAGCTGACCGTAGGCACTGCGTTCATTGATCGATGCAATCGGCGCTTGCTCAATCTTGTCAAAAAACTGTTGAATATCTTTACTGCTTGAGCTGTTGGCTTTCATGCGATTGGCCAGCAATAAAATTTCGACCTTGCCCTTACGAATCCGCTTGATATCGTGGATATCTTTTAAAAAGCGCTTGGTGCTATCAATATCAAAAAAAGAGGGTTGTAGCGGAGTGACGATGGCATGTGATTCACTGATCAGATGCTGTGCCTGATCATCTGAAAGCGCGCCCGGTGCATCAATAATTAAATACTCGATTCCTTTGGGCACTTCACCAATCGATTTTTCATGACGCCAGTCCAGACTTTGAATGCCTGCAACATGACTTGGCCGTTGTTTTAACCATTGCCGTGCCGATTTCTGATTGTCGGCATCGGCCAGTGCAACGCGATAACCTTTTTGTGCCAGTGCAGAGGCAAGTGTGATTGCTGTTATGGTTTTGCCACAGCCGCCTTTTTGATTTGCTATAAGTATCGTTTTCATGCCAGATATAAATGCTTAAATTTCTGATTTAGATTAGCATCTTTTTTCGGGAATATGCGCAGACATGACAAAAGTGTTGCGCTTATTTAAAGTGTGGCTCACATTTCAAAACAGGAATTCTTATGTCCATCTGGATGGCAATGCTGATCGGGGTGTGTATCGGGGTGGTAGTGACCACCTTGATTCTTTCAAACAGTCGTAACGGACGGATTAAAGCCGAGTACGAGCAGTATATTGCCGAGCTTGAACTTGAGCATCAGCAAGCGCTGATTGCAGCACAAAAGCGCAGTGTCAATACCAGCCGAGCGGTCCTGAAAGGCAAAATGGCCGAGCAATTTGCGCCGATTTTGCCAGAATTCCGTTATTTACCGAGCGATGCGAAATTTATTGGCGATCCTGTCGATTATCTTATTTTTGATGGCTATACCGATTTTAGAGATGGCGAAGGACATGCCGATGATATCGAGGTGATTTTAGTCGATATCAAAAGCGGAGGCGCACGCCTGACCAAAGGACAGCAGGCGATTGCAGAAGCGATTCGTCAAGGACGGGTGCGTTTTGAAACGATACGGATTGATTTTGATGAGGTTTAAATACGACTACGTATTTTACATAGACGGTTACTAAATGATGCTAATTTTTCCATGGGTTTGAGCATAGTATAATCAATATATCCACATGATTTCATTGTATTCCCGTCGAGGTTCTCTATGCGCAAACGCTTACTGATCAGCTTGTGTGCTGCGTTGTGGCTTGGGCAGGCCAGCGCATCAAATTCTATCGAATACAATATTGCCCGTGGCCTTCAGCCCGAAGCAAAAGGGCAGGCCATTTCTGTACTAAAACCGTTTTACGGTGATTTTCGGATTTTAGGTTCAAAGCAGTATTTTCATGATGAACAGGCCAAGTTTTCACCCATAGACTATGCTGTGAGCTGGGGCTTGTTTGCACATCCGAATATTGCATCGCAAATCAAGATCAATCAGTATGACCGCTATTTAAACTGGAGTATGCGCACCGTACCCGTGCCGCCCGAGCAGGCCTTAAAAATGGTGTCGAACATGCACATCATTCCTGCCAATCCAACAATCGCCAAACAAATTACGCAGGTTAAACGTGGTGATTTAGTTCGACTCAAAGGCGACTTGGTTGAGGTAAAAGACAACAATCTGGTCTGGACATCATCGTTAGCGCCAGGCGGGGTGGGTGATGGTGCCTGTGAAGTCTTTCGCGTGAGTTCAATTCAATGGATCGAACGTCAAAATATTTAGCTTGAGATTAAAGCATTTGAATTGAACATATCGAGATACTTTATTCTGATCAAAAAAACGGCCTATAAGGCCGTTTTTTTAAGGATTAAGATTTTGTTTTGAGCATCTCTTTCCAGTGTCGAAGTTGCTCTTGTGCCTGCAAATAATGCCCTAAACCTTGGGTCATGGGGGCGCTATGTGCGGTACTGCTGGCAGCGGAGGTCTCGGCAGTACTATAGGCTTTGGCTTGAATATCCCAATACTGGTAAAACAGTCCCTGAATATAGCGGCCTTGTTCGGTCTTTAAATCCAGTGCTTTGAGCATTTGCAGCGCAGAATTTACGGTATCGGCTTTTCGGTTGCGTTCAAACTCAGGCGTTAAATCTCCGCTTTTTTGCAACTTGATCAGTTCTGCTTCCATGTCGCTGTTCATTGCATTAAAGCGTTGTTCAAAATCATCTAGCGCGGCAATATCCTGCGCATCTTGCGGGGTATTGTCAAAGCTTTTTGGTGGTGGTGTTTGAAGCTGCTTCATCACATCCTGCTGCTGTGCGCTGGCTGCGGGTTTCTCGGTGCTGTCGGGCGTTTTATTGCAGGCAGTGAGTAACAGCGAGCCACTTGCGGCAACAATCAGTGCATACACATACGTACGGGTTTTCATTTTCATCACCATTTTTTTAAATTTTTTTAAAGTCATAAACATAGGTTACATAAGGAAAGGTAATTTGGTCGGAAGGTCGTTTTCCTGTGAAGGCAAAGATCACGGCTTCAAATTCAGCTTTCAACGCCAGTTGCTCAGCCTCGGGCATGGCCGCAATAAAACTGGTTGAGAGTAAGCGCTGGCTCACCACCTGCTCGACGCTTCCACAGTGCGAATGTGGAAACACATGCGCGCGTTCAAGCTGAAATAATTGCTGATACTCAAATACTTTTTTCCATTCGCCACTGTGATAGCGCGGTGTATCGCCTTCTAAGGGTGCCAAAATATCTGCAATGGCTTTTACCCAAGGCACATGCTCATCGCGCTGATTCCATATCAAGCCCAAATGTCCTTCAGGACGAAGCAGCTGATGCATTTCATTGAGGGTTTCGATATTGGCAAACCAATGAAAAGATTGTGCACACACAATCGCATCAATGCTTTCAGATGCAAGTGGAATGGCTGTGCTGTGTGCCTGAATCGCGATGACATCAGGATGTGCAGCCTGAAGCTGTTGCAACATCTCGCGTATTGGCTCTACAGCATAAATTGCTGAGGTGACTTGTTTGAGGTAGGGAAGAAATTTTCCTGTACCCGCACCCAGATCAATCACGCTGGACTGCGGATCAAGCGCCAAGTCTTGCTTGAGCCAGTTCACCACTGCTTCTGGATAGTTCGGGCGCGCATGCTGATACAGTTGTGCAGCGTGACTGAATCCTTGTTGTGCCGTCTGGTGAATCTGATTCATGGTGGCGTACTCGTGCGAAGTGAGAGGGCTAACTGCCTTCATTCATTATAGAAAGATCTGCTGAAGTGGTGATTGAAATAGCATTTTTAATACAATTTAATCCGTTCTGAACCGGTTTTCGTTTTAGCATGGCTCTGTGGTATCCATAAACATAAAGCGTGACATGATCCTGATGGATCGAACACCTTGAACCTAATGAGTAGAACATGACCCAGAATATTCCTTTGATTCAGCTGCACGACGGCAATACCTTGCCCGTACTCGGATTTGGTACCTATACCCTAAAGGGGAGCGCAGGCGTCGATACCATGCTGCGCGCCTTGACGCACGGTTATCGTTTTCTCGATTCGGCATTTAACTATGAAAATGAAGGCGCTGTAGGTCAAGCGCTACGGCAGTCGGGTCTGCCACGTCATGAGGTGCAAATCAGCTCTAAACTACCAGGGCGTCATCATGCTTATCCTAACGCACTGGAAACCATTCAGGAGTCGTTGTATCGCATGCAACTGGATTATCTGGATCTGTATATGATTCATTGGCCTAATCCGGCGCAGGGTTTATATATCGAAGCATGGCAGGCCCTGATTGAGGCGCAGCAACGTGGATATGTGCGCTCGATCGGCGTGAGTAATTTTCTTCCCAAGCATCTGGAAATTTTGCGTCGAGAAACCGGTGTGGTGCCAGTGATTAATCAGGTCGAGATGCATCCTTATTTTAATCAGGCCGAACAGCGTGCCTACGATCAGTCGCACAATATTGTGACCATGGCGTGGAGTCCGCTCGGACGAGCAAATACAATTCTTGAGCATGTCCAATTAAAGCAGATTGCACAGCAGCTCAATCGCTCAGTGGTACAGGTGGTGTTGCGCTGGCATCTTCAACACGGCGTGATTCCGATTCCTAAAGCCACGAGTGATACAAACCAGTGTGCCAATTTAGCCATTTTTGATTTTGAATTAAGTTCCGAACAGATGCAGCAAATTGATGCCTTGACCCGTACAGATGGTCGATTACGCGACCAAGACCCGGCAAGTTATGAAGAATTTTAATGGGTTGTATCTTCCGCTTCATTTCTGAAATGGCAGCGTAACAGGGCAGGCTCAGAGCAGATGGCTTGCCAAGAAATCTGCATTGTGTCATCTTTTGCCCTGTTTTATCTGGCATGCCCTTATAAAATAAGCAATTCACGCTGTAGTGCAGTGGCTTGCCTTAACGCAAAAATGAACATTGGTCATAATTTTCGGTGTATCCATGGACAAACAAATAATTTTTGAAGATGAACATATCCGTGTCATTTTTCTCAAAGGAACCTCAAGTGAACTGGTCATCTCTTTTGGTGATCTGATTACACGGGCCAAAGGTTTGTCAATTAATGCCGAAAAATCCTTAGTCAAATACGACTATAACGTGCTCGGTATCATGCCGAAAGTGAAATCATGGTTTCCCGAAGCATCGATGCAACAGATGATGGAGCAGGTCAATCCGATTTTAGACACCTTTGAAACGGTGGTCGGATATGGCGGTTCAATGGGGGGATATGCGGCCATCAAGTTCTCTGCTTTACTGCGGATGCAGCGCGTAATTGCCTTTGTGCCACAGTATTCGATTGATCCGCAAGTGGTCGAAGACCGCCGATATGCCGAATTTTTCGATGTTAATGTGCATCGCGATATGGAAATTCGTCATGAAAATGTTTGCAGCGATGCCGAATATATCGTGGTGTACGATCCCTACTACCGTGAAGACCGTGAACATTACCTCAAAATCAAGCAGGTGGTACCGCAGCTTTTGACACTGCATTTGCCATTTACCGGGCATGAAGCTTTATCTGTGCTGGCCAGTTCGAGCTTGCTCAACGATTTTATTCGCCATCCGCTCGATCAGCGTTATTTTTATCAGCAGATGCGTAGCGTTAAGAAAAACAGTAAATTTTACTACCGTACCGTCATCCATAACCTGATGTCGCGGCACAGCGCGGCACTGGGCCGGATTTTACGCAGTAATGATTTGCATCTGGACGATCAATATCTCGATGCGAATTTGAAGCAACTGATCACGCGAGTTATGCTCAACCGTCGTCAGGTGACCGAGCAAGATTTACAAAAGCTCGGCATCAAAGTGAACTTGTCGCAGGCCACCAGCAACCAGTTACAAGATCATTTTGGCAATCTGGTGGTGTTTAATCTGATTAGCCACAAGATTGAGTGTTATCCTGAAGAAGCAGTAACTCGTAATAATAAATACTTGATTGCGGTCGAAGCCAAAATGAGCGGCTTGCTCAAAATAGAAATTAATGGCGAGCATTATCTGGTGGTCATGAATGATCGGCGGGTGACCAAATTATTTAAAGAGCATGAAACGCTCACTCCAGATATGAATCCGATTGTGATTAAAAAATATCCTGATTATTATGTGCTTAGTTATAAAAACTTAAACTTAAGCAGCGATGAGCATGGACTATGTCATTTTGCTGAAGGCTCAGTGGGTGAGCTAGAGAAATTCAGTGCCGTCCAGTAAGTGCATACTATATAAAAAAGGGACGAGATATCGTCCCTTTTTCAATTCATATTCAATATGGCTAAACGCTTAGCGACCCACACCTACTTGTGTTTGTACGCCAAGATTACGTGGGGATACATTGGCATCGACACCTGCATTTGCATTGATCGATCCGACACGAACACCCACTTGTGTATTGGCTTTTACGCCAGCGTTTGAGCGCTCTTTTTTCTGATTCGACCAGCGTGAATCTGCACGTGCTTTTTGTTCTGCACGGTACTGACGCGCTTGTTCACGTTGACGCTGCTCTTCATAACGTGCTTGTTCAACGCTACGTTCACCACGGTCGGTCACACGGTCTGCAACACCAAATGCACGATCAGTCGCATTCACTGCGATATCGCGCGATGCATGAACAGCTTGACCCGCAACACCGAGTGAAGCACCAGTGGCCGTGGTGGCAATATCACGTGTGGTATGTAAAGTAGTACCCACGATGTTGCCTACGCCACTACCTACACGGCCCAGTAAACCACCATTCGAATCAACTTGTGCATTTGCACCTACATTGAGCGCAGCACTCCCCGCGAAAACACCAGCAGAAGCAAGTACGCTCACAGCCAAAACAGCAGATTTGATCATTTTCATTTTTCTGTCCTTTAAAATCACACTCGGCGCAAAGTCGAGCGGTTGACGTGTGTATCATATTCAACAAATCGTGATTTGTGTGCGTTCCATCAAAAAAATTACACGCCAAGAACAGCAGAAACGTAGATGCGGAGAAATCGTGAAGAGCAGCAAATAGATCGATTTTATCGTTTGATCAAGGGTAACTAGACAGTATTTATAATCGGCAAGCCTTGATATTGTTCAGACTGAACCCGTATAAAGAAAGAGCGAATCCGGGTGCTGAGCATCTGTTCAGCAATCCCTTTTTTTATAATATTTACAAAAGAGCAGCATATGAGTCTCAACGCGGCATTTTTAGATTACGGTTCACTCGATATGAATGATCTGGATTTTCAGGCATTACGCGACTGTTTTCAACGTTTTGAACTTTATACAGCCACGACACCAGATCAGGTACTTTCACGCTTACGCAATATCGATGTAGCGATCACCAATAAAGTGATTCTCGATGCGCAAACAATTGAACAATTACCACACTTGAAACTGATTTTAATCTCGGCAACTGGAACCAATAATGTCGATTTAGCGGCAGCCAAAGCACGCGGTATTGTGGTGTGTAACTGTCAGGGCTACGGCACAGCTTCGGTTGCCCAGCACACTTTAACGCTCATGCTGGCGCTGGCAACATCTCTCATTCGTTATGATCGCGCCGTTGCGGCAGGTCGCTGGCAGCAGGCATCACAATTTTGCTTTTTAGATTATCCAATTATAGAACTCTCTGGCAAAACTTTGGGAATTGTTGGCTATGGGGAGTTAGGTCAGGAAGTTGCACGTTTGGCACAAGCCTTTGGTATGCAGGTGCTGGTGGCCAATATTCCCGGACGGCCGGCACATGCAGATCGACTTGCGCTTGAAGAACTCTTACCTCAAGTTGATTTTTTAAGTTTGCACTGTCCGTTAAGTGAACACACCCGACATTTAATTGATGCACAGGCATTGGCGCGTATGAAGCCTACGGCTTTCTTGATCAACTGTGCCCGCGGTGGAATTGTACATGAAGCCGATCTGTTAGCGGCTTTAAATCAGGGCATTCTTGCTGGTGCTGCAACAGACGTACTGAGCGTCGAACCGCCTACATCCGGGAATCCGCTGCTCGATCACACGCCCGATAATTTGATTATCACGCCACATTCGGCGTGGGGCAGTGTGCAAGCCAGACAGCGGATTGTCGACCAACTGACCGAAAATACATTGGGATTCTTACAGGGTCAGATCAAGCGTCGAGTCAATGTCTGATTAAGGTGTAGCACTTTCACCAAGAGGCGTGGTCACAGCACCCGATGGGGCAGCAGATGACGGTGCTGGAGATGCTGTCGTTGATGGCTGGCTCAGGCTACGCTGTTCAATGGGAACGGTAGCACTTGGGTCACCTGCAACTGCGGCTTTGGTTTGTTGCCATTTTTGTTCGGTGTAGCTTTTGGCATTGCTGGCTTTTTGCTGTGCAACCTGAGACTGCTCTTGTCCAAAGTTTTTGGTGTCTTCCCATTTTTCATTGATTTTGGCAGAGGATTTATCAGCACCGCGTTGGATCGAATTGCCAAGACGGTTCAGGTTTTCTCCTGCCTTGTAAGTTAACACTCGAAAAATATTGGGGTTATCGCCATACGGTGGCGTTTTGGCATCTGAGGGATTGGATGCTGTGCTGTTTGCTGCAAAGGTCACGCTGGTGATGGTCAGCGCTGGTACACTCAATGCAAGACTCAGCAGTAAAGGCTTTAACATAAACACGATCCTGTGAAGTTCATCTATCAAGTCTGCTTTATATTAACCAGATCGGCGCCAATAAACAGCTTTTTAGAAAAAAACCATACAGCTTGCTACACGAGGCATACAGGTGTGAGGAAGAAATAACAGCAGGACTCTGCCCTTAAACACGTTAAGGGCAGAAGAATTGGTTTATTGGCAAAGGGCCACATTTTCTTTCTTAAAGTTGTCACGCAGTGATAGGAAGTTGGCTTGTACGTTTTTATCGTACAAATCGAAAGTCTTGGCGGCACTTGTACCATCTTTGGCAATCACGATAGAGGTTGCCGAAATGAGGGTATTGCCACTAAAGGTCCAGTTCTCGCGTGCCTTACCGGCTTCCATCATCCCGGTAAATTCGATGGTGCATTGATTTCCTAGTTTGATCAGTTTGGCCTTGTTGTGTTTGGTGTCCGGAAAGGCCTTGATATCCTTAACTTCTTCAATTACCCCAACTGTGGTTTCAGGAAGAGGTGGATTACTTGAACATGCAGTGATAGCCAAACAAGTAAATCCCACAAGTGAAAGCGTTTTTAAGTTCATATTTTCAGTCTATGTTGTTGTTCATTTTCTTGAGTATAGCGAACTTTAAACCAGAAGATAAAATCAAAAGCCCGGTTTTTAGCAATTTTTTGTAGAAAATTCCTGCTGTAGCAAAGCTAAAAAAGCATCGCGAGCTTTATGATTTAAGACATTTTGATGCCAGAAAAACTGATTTTGAATCGCGGTCAGATGATCAAACTGATAAGCGCAAAGCTGAGGCAGATTTTTGTATTGCTCATACATGCTTTTTGGAATCAACGACACGCCTGAGCCTGCACTCACGCAGCCAATAATGGTGGCATAGCTGGTAATACTGGTCATCGGGAGTGAAATATTTTTAAGTTTGAGCCAGTCTTCAAGTGCTGCACGATAAGGACAGCCTTCGGTCCACATAAAAATTTCTTTGCCAATCAAATCTTCTTGCGTCGAAATTTCGCCAAGCGATTCGGCCGCAATCAACACCATGTTTTCTTGATAAATCTCAAATTTTTTGAGCAATGGGAATTCAATCGAACCTGCCACAATTGCGCCGTCGATTTTATGCTGGCTCACATCGAGCAGAAGTTGTTTCCATGTCCCTGTGGTGATTTGAATGTTAACCTCGGGATAGCGCTGATGAAATTTGGCGAGTAACTGCGGCAGACGCGTGGTGGCCGAAGATTCGATTGCACCGATGCGTAATGGCCCTGAAGGCGCAGCATCGGGATGAACACTACGTTTGGCTTCATCGCACAGTGCCAAGATTTTCTGGCAATAGTCCAGAAAGATTTCTCCCGACGGGGTGAGCTGTAAGCGCTTTCCATCACGATAAAACAGCGCCGTATTTAATTCTTCTTCAAGCTGTTTGATGCGTGTGGTGATATTGGAGGGCACACAATGTAGCCGAAGAGCGGCTTGCGCCATACTTCCTGCCTCAACAATTGTATGAAACATACGAAGTTGACTAATTTCCATGACCATACTTCATTAAAAATGAATGATGCAATCAATATAAGTTAATTTTTCTTAATACAACAGTCCGTTACGCTAAAGCCATCGCCACTTGAGATCACAGCCGAGTCCACCATGGCCATATCAATTTACTCACCACTAGGGGTACAGAAATATCCAGTGAAGCTCTATGCTTGTATTGCCTTGACCGTATTGTGCTGGGGCTACTCACCGATAGGTGTACACAGTGCACTGATGGCCTATCGTCCCGAGCAGATTGCACTATTACGATTTATATTGGCGTCGCTATTTTTACTGGTGCTGGTGGCCAAAAAAGGAATTCAACCGCTAAAGATTAAAGATCTTCCTGCGCTGGGTATTCTGGGTTTTTTTTCAGTCACCTTGCATCATTTACTAATCAATGCCGGACAGCAATATGTGAGTGCAGTGGCTTCAAGTATTTTAAGCCAATCGATTCCGTTGTTTACCTTACTGATTTCAGCATTTGTGCTTAAACAGCGCATTCAACTGAAGCAATGGGGCTGTATTTTACTCGGGCTTGTGGGCGCTGTACTGGTCATCACAGCGGATCGTGGTGTGGAGCCTCCTAGCTTGTACAGCCTATTCATTGTATGGGCAGCGGTGGCATGGGCAATTTATTTTAATCTATATAAAAAGTTCGCCCTCAATTACGACGTACTCAGCATGATGTGTTATGTCATCTGGTTGGGGACACTGCCTTTATTGCTGTTTAGTCCACATCTGCCGCAAGCGGTGATGGCTGCTTCGTGGCAAGCCAATCTGTCCATTGTCCTGTTGGGGATTTTTCCGAGTGCATTGGCGCATGTGTTGTGGGGCAGTGTACTGAAAACACTTCCGTTAACCCAAGCATCAAGCTTTTTATATTGTACGCCACTCGTGGCGATTGTACTGGGCCTAATCATGACAGGAGAGAGGCCGTCATTAGGGGTACTCATAGGTGGTGTAATTATTATTATAAGTCTCATCATAATGAACTATATTAAGAAATAGCGCTTAAAAACTGAATAAAATTAATAGAATTATCATAAATTGACATTTTGTCTAAAAAATAACAACACGGCGTCATTGTGCCTGGCTTCCGTTTTGTTAGGCTGATTTCTTCAAAATAAAAAAATAATATGAAGGATTCATATGACGAAGGATGAAACAAAACGATTAGATCGCGGATTTTTAGGACATCCCAAACCGCTGCAAGGGTTGTTTTTGACCGAGCTTTGGGAACGCTTTTCCTACTATGGGATCCGACCACTGCTGATTTTGTATATGTCGGCTATGGTGACTCAAGGTGGACTTGGGCTTCAACGTACCGATGCAGCGGCGATTGTCGGCTTATTTGCTGGATGTATCTATCTGTTTACCTTGGTCGGTGGCTGGCTGTCCGACCATTGGTTGGGTCAAGAGCGTGCGGTATGGTACGGCTCAGTGATCATTGCACTGGGGCATTTATCAATTGCACTCACCGCATGGTTTTCAACCGTGTTTTTTTATTTAGGGCTGGTGCTGCTGGTGATTGGTTCGGGTTTATTTAAAACCTGTATTTCGGTGATTGTGGGCACACTTTATCAGGCACAAGATCAGCGTCGTGATGCGGGATTTTCCATTTTCTATATGGGAATTAATCTCGGCGCATTTCTGGCACCTCTCGTCACTGGATTGCTCTTACAACGGTACGGTTGGCATGTCGGCTTTGGTATTGGCGGTATCGGTATGTTGATTTCCCTGCTGATTTTTCGTTGTTTGGCTATGCCACAGGTACGCCAATTGAACCAGAATATGCCTGTGCAAAGCTCGGTACTGCGTGATCCTGCCAAAATTCGTAAGATTAAGCAGGGTCTTAGCCTAGTCGCTGTGTTACTTATAGCTGGATTTTTTTCCCTCTATCGAGGTTGGATCGTGATTCAGCCTGTGGCGATCGTGGAGTATTTCGCCTTAAGTATATTGGCGATTGTGACGGTCTATTTTGCCTATTTATTTTTGTTTCATCGTTTAAATCGTATTGAAAAAACCAAACTACTGATCTGTTTTATTTTGTTTTTGGCCGCCACATTATTTTGGGCTGTCTTTGAGCAACAGCCCACTTCATTAAATCTTTTTGCATTGGATTATACCGAGCGTCATATCGGTGGCTTTGAAATTCCGGTGGTTTGGTTTCAATCAATTAATGCCATCTTTATTATTATTTTCGCACCACTGGCGGCATGGTTATGGATCACGCTGGCACGACGCCAACAAGAGCCAGGCTATTTAGCCAAGTTTAGTCTGGCCTTAGTTTTTGCAGCATTTGGCTTTCTGGTGATGATTCTGGCTGCCCAGCAAGTACTGCATCATGGCGGTTTAGTATCGCCGTTCTGGCTTATCGGATGTTTGCTGTTCATGACATGGGGCGAGCTATGTTTAAGCCCTGTCGGCTTGTCGGCCATGACCCGTCTGGCGCCGAAAGGTTTGTCTGGGCAAATGATGGGCATTTGGTTTACTGCTACAGCGATGGGCAATCTGGTGGCAGGCTGGATTGGTGGTCATGTTTCTGGTCAACAACTGCACCAGTTACCGCCGTTATTTTCAAAATGTGTGGTAATTTTATTGATTGGCGCAGCCGTGATTGCGCTGTTACGAAAACCGATTCAACGTTTGATGCAGCATCAACACGAATATCAGCAAGGGTAAGGTCATGCAGATTCAACAACTCAGTGCACAGTACCGTTTGGCACAATTACGGGAGCAGATGCAACAGCATGCTATAGATGCCTACCTGATTCCTAGTGCCGATCCGCATATGTCGGAATATTTACCAGAACACTGGCAAAGCCGCAGCTGGCTTTCTGGTTTTACCGGTTCGGTGGGAACGCTGGTGGTAACAGCCACTGAAGCGGGTTTGTGGGTGGACGGCCGTTACTGGGTACAAGCCGCGCAGCAGCTTGCAGGCAGTGGTATTGTATTGCAAAAACAAACGCCAGATCCGCGTACCTCATATGTGACTTGGCTGAGCCAACACTTGCCTGAGGGTGCACATATTGCGATGGATGGTGAAGTCACCTCACTCCAATTATTCGAGCAACTCCATACAACGCTCGGAGCAAACTATCGTCTGAGTACCGATCTGGATTTAATTGATCGTATCTGGACGGATCGGCCTGTGTTGCCCTGCGCTGCGCTATATGCATTGCCTGAGCAGGTCATTACACAGTCACGACAGGAAAAAATCGCTGCAATTCGTGAGCAAATGACACAAAAACAGTGTCAGCATCATTTCATATCTGCACTGGATGATATTGCTTGGATCTTGAATTTACGTGGTGCCGATGTCGAGTTTAATCCGGTTTTTTTGGCACACTTATATCTCGATGATGATCAAACCGTCATTTTGTTTATCGATGATGCCAAGCTGTCGAGCCAGATCAAAGCCAGCTTGATCCGCGATGGCCTGCACATTATGCCTTATACCGCCACCAAAGAGGTATTGAGCCAGCTCAAGGCAGGCACATTGCTGATCGATGCAACGAAAGTATCGGTTGCCCACGTTCAGGCCTGTCCGGCACAGATCAAGCGCAAGATCGACCTGAATCCGAGTAGTTTGTTTAAAGCCCAGAAAACACCTATCGAAATTGAGCAGATGCGCCAGACCATGGTCAAAGATGGTGTTGCATTGGCACATTTTTTTGCTTGGCTAGAGCAGGCGTTGGCTGAGCAGCAGCCAATTACAGAGCTCACGATTGATGAACGTCTTAGCCAGTTTCGTCAGCAGCAATCTGGATTTTTAGGGCTGAGTTTTGCCACCATTGCCGGGTTTAATCAAAATGGTGCCTTGCCACACTATCGTGCCACAAACAGTTCATTTGCCCAGATTCAAGGTCAGGGCTTATTGCTGATCGATTCAGGTGGTCAATACCAGACAGGTACCACGGATATTACCCGTGTGGTGCCGATTGGGTCACCCACACCCGCGCAATGCCGCGACTATACTTTGGTGTTAAAGGCACATATTGCACTTGCGCAGACTGTATTTCCTGAAGGGATTGCAGCCCCTTTACTCGACAGTATTTGTCGAAAAGAATTATGGCAGGAGCAACTGGATTATCGTCATGGCACGGGTCACGGCGTTGGCTTTGCGTTAAATGTGCATGAAGGCCCGCAAGTACTGTCTTACTATGCGCCAATCACACCCTATTCGGGTATGAAAGCAGGCATGATCACCTCCAATGAGCCGGGACTTTACCGCGAGGGGCAATGGGGGATTCGACTTGAAAACTTAGTGGTGAATCAGCCGATGGCCGATGCCAAGTCGGACTATGGTAACTTTCTTTATTTTGAGACACTGACGCTATGTCCGTTTGACTATCGCTGTATTGATATGGCATTGCTTAATGAATCCGAGCGCCGCTGGCTCAATGATTATCATGCCTTGGTGTGGGAAAAACTTTCACCTCATCTGACTGGCTCAGCGAAAGACTGGTTACAGCGGATGACGCAACAGCAATAAAAAAAGCCATGTTTTTATCTGATAAAAACATGGCTTTAATTACAAAGTAGGAATCAACCCTGCAATACACTCACATCCGCAACCGCAGTAAATAAGTGACGCAACTGTGCCAACAAACGTAAACGGTTGGCTTTTAACTCTGCATCATCAGCCATCACCATCACGCCATCAAAGAAGGCATCAATCGGTGCGCGAAGTGCGGCAAGTTTAGACAGTGCAGCAGTGTAGTCTTTTGCTGCAAGTAATGGCTCAACCACAGGCGTGACGGCTTGAAGCTCAGCAAATAATGCTTTTTCTGCATCTTCTACTAAATTGGCTTCAACGACTGCACCTTCTGGTGCCGCTTCTTTTGCAAGAATGTTGGCAACACGTTTATTCGCAGCAGCAAGTGCAGCAGCTTCAGGTAACGCACGGAAGTAGTTTACAGCATTTACACGCTTGTCAAAATCAAGTGGTGACTTCGGTGCAAGAACCTGAACTGCTTGAAGTACGTCAACAGCAACGCCTTGGTCTTCATATTTGGCACGGTAACGACCTTCCAAGAAAGCCACCGCATCAGTACGGGTTTTATCGTGATCTTTGACGATATCGCCATAGCCTTGAAGTGCAAGATTGACCAATTCTTCAATGGTCACGTTCAATTCATTTTCAATGATTAAACGCAAGATTCCAATGGCAGAGCGACGAAGCGCAAACGGGTCTTTAGAACCTGTTGGCGCTTGTCCAATACCAAAAATACCCACTAGCGTATCCAAACGGTCTGCAAGGGCAACCGTGGTACCGGTTTTAGTTTTAGGTAAAACATCACCGGCAAATTTTGGTAAATATTGCTCACCTAACGCTTCTGAAACCTCAGTGTTTTCACCTTCAATACGCGCATAGTAAGTACCCGCAATCCCTTGAAGTTCTGGGAACTCGCCCACAAGTTCAGAGGTTAAGTCGCATTTTGCAAGTAATGCCGCTTTTTCAGCATCGGCTGGGTTTGCACCCGTAATTGAAGACAACGCGACTGCAAGTTTGGCAATACGTGTTGATTTGTCCCAAAGCGTACCAAGCTGTGCTTGGAATACCATGTTTGTTAATTTTTCTTTACGAGACGCAAGCGGTTGCTTTTGATCTTGTAAGAAGAAGAATTCAGCATCAGACAAACGAGGACGAACAACTTTTTCATTACCCTCGATAATTTGTGTCGGATCTTTTGACTCAATATTCGATACTGTAATGAAGTAAGGCTGTAATTTACCTTCCGCATTGATCAAACAGAAATACTTCTGGTTGTCTTGCATGGTGGTAATCAGTGCTTCTTGAGGAACAGCTAAGTAGCGTTCTTCAAAGGTTGCACGTAAAGCGACAGGCCATTCAACGAGGCTTGTTACTTCATCAAGTAAGTCAGCTGGAACAATTGCAGTTGCATTCACTTCATCAGCTAACTTTTTCACTTGCTCTTGAATGGTTGCCTGACGCTTTTCAAAGTTCGGAACAACATACGCTTTTTCTAAAGCAGCTAAATAGTCATTCGCATGTGCCAAAGTTACAGCCTCAGGTGCATGGAAACGATGACCATAAGTCACATTACCCGCTTGGTGATCCTGAATAGTGGCGTCAACGACTTGATCATCTTTAAGCAATACCACCCATTTCACTGGACGTACAAACTCGGTACGGCTTGCCGCAGAGCGCATACGCTTGGCAATCGGTAAATTATCTAAGGCAGTTTGTAAAATCTGTGGCAGTAACGCGTCTAGGCTTTGACCTTTGACGTCTTTTAGGTAGCAAACCTTCTCGACTTTACCCGCTTGAAAAGTACTGACTTGATCGGCGGTAATGCCCTGACCACGCATAAAGCCTTCAAGTGCTTTCGTTGGTTTGCCTTCTGCATCGTAAGCCGCCTGAACAGCTGGGCCATCAAAACGTTTTTGTGTGTCTGCTTGTGCGGCATCGACATCAACAATTTTCAGCGCTAAACGACGTGGTGCTGCATACGCTTCAATGGCAGCGAAGTTTAACCCCGCATCTTTTAAGCCTTTTTCTGTTTCTGCTTTTAAGGCATCACGTAAAGTTTTTAAGCTTTTTGGTGGGAGCTCTTCACAGCCAAGTTCGAATAAAACAGTATGTTTGCTCATTAGTTTTTCTCCGCCTTTGCTACTTCACTTTCCGCTTGTGCTTTTAACTGTGCCAATACTTCATCACGTAAATGTGGTTCAGCCATTGGGAAGCCAAGTTCTGCGCGCGCTTGTACATAGCTTTGTGCAATCGCACGAGCCAGTGTACGTACACGTAAAATATAACGCTGACGTTCAGTGACTGAAATCGCGCCGCGTGCATCGAGCAGGTTAAAGGTATGCGACGCTTTAACGACTTGTTCATAAGCAGGCAAGGAGAGTTTTGCGTCAATTAAGCGATTCGCTTCAGACTCATAAAAATCGAACAATTCAAACAGTTTGTCTACAGGCGCATATTCGAAGTTATAAGTTGATTGCTCAACTTCATTTTGATGGAACACATCGCCATAAGTCACTGTACCGAATTGGCCTTTGGTCCAGACCAGATCATAGACTGAATCGACACCTTGCAGATACATGGCAAGGCGCTCAAGGCCATAGGTGATTTCACCCGTAACAGGGTAGCATTCGATGCCACCGACTTGCTGGAAGTAGGTAAATTGTGTCACTTCCATACCGTTGAGCCACACTTCCCAGCCTAAACCCCAAGCGCCAAGCGTTGGCGATTCCCAGTTATCTTCGACAAAACGGATATCGTGGGTCAGCGTATCAATGCCAATCGCTTTGAGCGAGTCGAGATAAAGCTGTTGAATATTGTCTGGATTTGGCTTAAGCACCACCTGAAACTGATAGTAGTGCTGCAAACGGTTTGGGTTTTCGCCATAACGGCCGTCTTTTGGACGACGAGAAGGTTGAACATACGCCGCATTCCATGTCTCAGGTCCGAGCGCACGTAAGAAAGTTGCAGTATGAAATGTGCCTGCGCCCATTTCCATATCGTAAGGCTGAAGAACCACACAGCCTTGTTCGGCCCAGTAATTTTGTAGGGCAAGAATCAAGCCCTGAAAGGTATCAATATGAGAGATGGCGCGACTCATGTGCATCCACTAATTTATGCGAAAAAATTGTTCATAAGTATAAGGATTTTGCAGGGGAGTGGCAAAGGTTCTGTGTAGCTCGCAGCAAGAAAAAACAACCAAAAGCCACATTGATTGTCGGGAATGAGCGCGATATTGTGGAATCAAAATCTGTCGCCGAGCACCCGATATGTTTGAAAATAAAGTTAAAACTCCATCTTCGCAGTGTCGTATTCTGCTGGCAATTTTGGCCACACTCGGCTTGAGTACAGCAACGCAAGCAGGCTGGGTGACGGATAAAATTGTGACACATATTCAGCAGAGTATCCGCTATCATCAGTTGCCGATTGTGCACAAGCGGCTCAATGTCGATCAGCGGGTGCGTAGTTTCGAACTGTTCAATCCCAATCCAAATGCCCAGTCACAGCCGCTGGTGATTGCCTTACATGGTGGTGGCGGTAACTCCTCACAAATGATCAAGCGTTTTCAAGCACAGGCAAAAGCGCACGGATTTTTATTAGTGGCACCTCAAGGGATTGGGCCTTCAGAAAAAAAAGGCGTCTGGAATAGCGGTGGCTGTTGTGGCGATGCCGTGCAACAGCAAGTGGATGACGTGCGCTTTATTCAACAATTAATTGCGTACCTAAAGCAGCATTATGCAATAGATAGCACTCGTATTTATATTGCCGGATTTTCTAATGGCGGTATGTTGACGTATCAGTTGGCTGAGCAAATGGGCACTCAGTTGGCCGCAGTGGCGGTGGTGTCAGGTGCGATGTTTGAACAGCCGCCAGTTGCCAAGGCACCTGTGCCAATCTTGATGATTCATGGTACGCGTGATCATGTGGTTCCGGTGGCAGGTGGAGTCAGCTCAATCGGTTTTGTTGCCAAGGCGCAGACCAAAGCCTTCGAGCCTGTTCAATTTCCACTTCAATACTGGAAAGCCGCCAATCAGTGCCAGACATTAAGCGAGGAAGTAATGAGTAAACAGGTCACACGTCTAAAAGGAGAGGGCTGTGCGGCTGATCTGATGTTTTATCAGCTCGCCAAAGGCCACCATGTTTGGCCTGCTAGCACCAATCCGCATGATCGTGTCGATGCATCGACCCTGATCTGGAGTTTTTTTGAGCGGCATCATCGTTAATCAATTTTACTGCTGTGTATAAGATATAATTTAAATGCATTTTTAAGGTTGGTCTGTTTATACTTTTGTCTCTCAGGCAGTTCAATACCGAGGCGTACGACAGGTGAATCCAACAAAGCAAACTTGGCTAAATGATCTAAAACCCGATTTTCGCGTGCTGGCGCTCAAAGAGCGGATGTACTGTGCAGTGGGTGCCTTGCTTGGATTGGCCATTTCGTCTTGGGTAAGCTGGTGGGTACTCCATGGCATGAATGCTTGGTACATTGCGCCGATGGGGGCTTCATCTGTATTGCTGTTTGCTTTGCCATCTAGTCCTTTGGCTCAGCCGTGGAATATTGTGGTGGGCAATACCTTGGCCGCTCTAGTAGGCGTGAGCTGTGCGCTCTGGATTCCAGATCAAACACTGGCATTGAGTATTGCGGTCGGTATTGCAATTTTTCTGATGATGTCGACCGATGCCTTACATCCGCCGAGCGGTGCTGTGGCCATTACCGCAGTATTGGGTGGTTCGACGGTACATGAACTGGGTTATGCCTTTGTGATATATCCCGTCCTGCTCAATTCTGTTTTATTAATGGCTTTTGCAATCGGATTTAACCGTTTGATTGGTCGTCAGTTTCCGTATCCTCGGCATGTCAATACGCGTTCGAGTGATCCGACACCCACACAAAAAGTCACCATTCAGCCACAAGATATCCAGCGTGCTATGCAGGCACAGACCGAGCTGCTCGACATCAGTCAGTACGATTTAGAAAAAATTATTTTAGATGCACAAGCGCAGGCGCAGCAGCGCCAGATCAGCCATTTTGTCTGTGCCGATATTATGAGTAAAGACGTCATGACGCTTGATCAGCACGAAGAAATTCAAGATGCACTAGAAAAATTTAAACAGATTAACTTGATGAGCTTGCCCGTGATTGACCAGCATAAACAGGTGGTCGGCACGCTAGCGCTTTATGATGTGGTGGAATGGTTTAAACGCGCAGCAGATCTACGGGCATCGTGGGAATTTACAGTGAATCAAATTATGAATCGGACGGTGATCACGGCACAGCCGCTACAGCCGATTGGCGATTTAATTCCTTACTTTGTCGAAAAATCGTTTAATTATATTCCTGTGGTCGATCAGACTCAGTTGGTGGGGATCATCAGCCGCGCCGACATGATTGCAGCACTCCAGCAACAACTTATTTTACATACGCAAAGTTAAACAAAAAAAAGCTACGGTTGATGTTAGGGGAAACAACCGTAGCGACCAACATGGTCAAAGGGTGGGTTAACGTGAGTGTCGATCTTCATGTACGGTGCGAACCGGATGGCTATATCCCTCATTGACTGTACTATAGGCCAAACGTTTCGGTTGCTTTGGCATCACCAGCCATAAAATCAGGTACACCAAAATACCCGGAAAGGCGGCACTCATCAGTGAAATCACAATAAAAATCAAACGAAGTAAGTTCGCGTTCCAACCAAAACGTTCAGCAATACCGCCCATTACACCGGCGATCATATGTTGTCGGTTGGAACGGTATAAACCCGTAGTGGCCATTGACGTTTCTCCTTAAAAAATAATATCGGCAAACATCTTGAAACTCGATGCTTGTATTTTTATTTGTGGGGCAGGTCGGCCTGTTTTAAAGTGACAAACGCAACTAAAAGGTTAAATTATGTAAAGCAATCCCACCTCAAGGCGTGATCCATTTTACAATTGCATTCATTTTAAACAGCGGATGTTTAAACTTTAGCTGGTGAGTTTCAGGCTGCAGTCTTGCTACGACCACGCTCTTTTTTTTCACGCTCTTCAACAATTAAGTCTTATCACGCACTTATTTGTTTTGTCTTGTTTACGGTATTTTGTGATATGAATATGATGCCTTTTTCATCGTCACAGCAGATCAAGCTACCTCACCTGATGTGTATGGGGGTAATCGGTATGAGTCTGACCGCTTGTGATGCGAGCAATCCTTCGCACGAGCATGTGTCGAGTCAACATGTACGCCCTTCAGAAATGAATGTACAGATCGATTCGGGCAAAAAATTATCCGATGTTGCTGGGCAAGCGACGTTGCCAGTTTCACAGCATGCATTTAAAAATGCCGAAATTTCTGAAGATGCTTTGCGTTATGTCGGGCGTTATCACACGCGTATTGCCTGTGTAGATACGGCATTTAATTGTCCGCAGGGCAGTGCCGAATATATTTTGACGTTATTAGAAGATGGTACAGCACATCAGACCTTGGTGAATCCGGGACGACTGGGCGCAGAAGGCAACATCAAGGAAAAAAGTGCTTATCGTCAAGATAACTGGACCTTAGATAAAACCCACAACCAGATCGTGATAGAGCTAAACGAAGGCGTCGACATTTACTACAAAATTGAACCCGATCAAGATTTAAAGCTTAATCTGGCGCGTACGATCGATCACGAAAAATTAAATCCACGCCGTGAACTAGAATTTGGACTCATCGCACCTAAGCAAGAATATATTCTAGAAAAAAGAGACGATTAAAAAAAAGGCATCATCGGATGCCCTTTTTTGAATTTGAATTAATAATCAAAACTGAAATGTTCTGAAGGCAGTGCCATCAAGGAGCGAGATGGATTCACCATCGATTCTGCATGCCCTTGAGTACGTGGCAACAAGCGTTCAAAATAGAAGTCTGCAACTTTAATTTTAGCTTTGTAAAATTCCGCAGTTTCTTTGCCGTCACCTGCTTCTAATTTCTCAGAAGCAATCACTGCCTGCTGTGCCCAGAAATAAGCCATCATCACGTAGCCTGAGAACATCAAATAATCCATTGAGGCAGACGATACAATGTCACGGTCTTTACGTGCGGCAAGCATAATACGTACAGTCAGTGTATTCCACTGTGCGCATAGTTTGGTTAAATCCCAAGCAAAACGGCGCAGATATTTGTTACGTGCATGACGGCCACAGAATTTCAAAATTTCGGCAGTATAGTCACGAACTACTTTACCTTTTGAAGACAATAATACTTTACGACCAATCAAATCGAGCGCCTGTACGCCTGTTGTTCCTTCATACAAAGTGGCAATGCGTGCATCACGTACGATTTGTTCCATACCCCATTCTTTGATGTACCCATGCCCACCAAACACCTGCACGCCATGATTGGCAGCTTCGAGGCCCAGCTCGGTCAAAAAGCCTTTCAAAATTGGCGTATAAAAGCCTAATTTATCGTCGTATTCTTCATACTTTGCCTGATCGCCCACCAGAAGTGCATCGGTCATTTTATCGGCCAATTGTGCAGCATGATAAATCATGGCACGACCACCTTCGGCAATTGCCTTTTGAGTCAACAGCATACGACGTACATCGGCATGATGGATAATCGCATCGGCCACTTTATCCGGATCTTTTTTCCCAGAGAGTGCACGCATGGACATACGCTCTTTGGCATATGGCAATGATCCCTGATAAGACAGCTCGGCATGTGCAATCCCTTGTACCGCTGTCCCGATACGTGCGGTATTCATAAAGGTAAACATGGCATGCAAACCTTTGTTGATTTCACCAATCAGATAAGCGGTTGCACCATCAAAGTTAAGCACTGCAGTGGCTGAAGCTTTGATCCCCATTTTATGCTCAATCGAACCACAGTTCACCGTGTTGCGCTCACCTACACCGCCGTCTGCGGTTGGCAAAAATTTTGGCACAATAAATAGTGAAATACCGCGTGTTCCCGGAGGGGCATCTGGTAAACGTGCCAACACAATATGCACGATATTTTCTGTCAGATCATGTTCACCCGCCGAAATAAAAATTTTGGTTCCAGTGAGCTTGTAGGTACCATCTGCTTGAGGTTCGGCTTTGGTTTTGACTTGTCCCAAATCTGTACCACATTGTGGCTCGGTCAAACACATGGTGCCCGACCATGTTCCTGCCACCAAGTGCGGCATGTAAGTATTTTTTTGTTCTTCACTACCAAACTGCAAGATGGTATTCATACAGCCCATACTCAGGCCTGGATACATGGTGAAAGCCCAGTTTGCAGTACCCATCATTTCAGATTTGATGAGATTGAGTGACATAGGCAAGCCCTGACCACCAAATTCTTCCGGATACGAAAGACCCTGCCAGCCGCCTTGCACGAACTGGTCGTAGGCTTCCTTATAACCTTTTGGAGTGCGCACCTCACCGTTTTCAAAATGACAGCCTTCATCATCACCACTTTGATACAAAGGTGACAACACATTTTCACAGTAATCGGCCGCACCTTCTAAAATCATGTCGATAGTATCTGGATCTGCATTTTCTCCGTTTGACAGAGTTTTAAAGTGCGCAGGATAATCAAACACTTCATTCATCAAGAAACGTACATCACGGAGTGGGGCTTTATACGCTGGCATCGTCTTAACTCCTAAATGGATTGGAATAGAGTGGCTCTATTGATGATTTATTATTGACACAGCTGGCTAAAAAAACATTGATAACGTGACTTGAAAAAAATGTCAGAAAAGCGAATTGAAGATCGATCTGGTTCGTTTTGATTCTGATTTTCTGATACAGTCAAAAACCTGTGTTTTTTTCAAAAAAACAAGTTGAAGCTTTGAAACTATAACTATATTAACGGTGTAATCGGTAATGATACGTCTAAAATACTTAACTTTTTGTTTATTGGGTTTGAGTCTGAGTGGTTGTACCCAACATGTCATAAAAACCAATAATGAAAAGCAAGCGCTTGATCAGCAAGCTGTTCGTGGTTTAAATGCCATGTATCAATATCCAAGTTATGACTATAGCGGTCATTTTTCAGTAAACGTGGATGCATCGACAGCTCAAAGTCGCAAAAATCACCCAGCGCCTGCTTTGCTCGATCCAGCTTTGCAGCTGAAAATCGATCAATTTTTAGCAGATCAACAGATTAAGCTGAGTTCTGCGGAGAAACAGGCCTTTTACGCGGCCATTGCGCAGCAAAAAAAATCGGGTGCGCTTGATCCATCGCGTTTTGAAAAAATAGCCGAGACCTTACTCAATATTTTAAATGACGTTCAATTTAAATTTGACGGCTCCATTCACTATCGCGAACGGATCGGCAGCTTTAATTTAACGGCACGTTATGAAAAGCCCACCTTGTTGGTGCAGGCCAAAGTTCCGATGATTCTGGATTTAAAGGCCTATCGCTTTTATACCAATTATTTTGCCATTATGCCGTATCTGGTGAATCAGGAGAGCCAAGACTCATTGGCCTATCTCGATTTTTCTAAATATTCAGAGCAATTGAAACAGGTCAATATGCAAAAGCTGGTCGAGTATCTGAAGGCCTCAACTGCTGTGATGTATGATCTGGCCGAACCCGGACAATTACAGCGTCTATCGATAAATCGTGATGATCAAGCCAAAGGTGTGGTTGAAAAAATCCGTCTCAAGACCACGCTTGAGGATGTATCACTACAATCGGGCATGTTTGAACAGGTCAATCAAAAATACTTTAACCAGTCTGTTTTAGGGCTTAAAGATCAATCGCTTGAGCAGTGGGCGGAAGGTGAGGCCACAGCTCAGCAAGCCGAAAAAATCGTGACTGGCAAAGAGACACCAGAGCAGCAAGCCGATGCTGCTGCACTGTCGCTGTATCAGTTACTCAATCAAAAATTTAATTTAACGGCCAGCGAAGAACTCGAGGCAACTGAGCTTGAGTCCGAATCTGACTCTGAGGCATCGGATCAGGAGACGTCTGTCGCGGTTGTAGACGGTTTAGATGCCGAAGCATGCCAAGCCTTGAACCAGTCAAATCAGCCGATTGCGGCAGGCGATGCGACCTATTGTATGCAACAGTACGACATCGATGTTCTGCAATCGGTGCAGACACCAAAAATTTTGGGTCTCACTGAAGCGCGTGCAGAACTGGCCAAAACTTTTGCGGCTTACGATCAAAACCAGTTTATCGATCAAGATGCGTTTAAAGCTTTATGGAATAAACATCAAGCTGAGGTTCAGCGTGTGAAGGCGAAGGTACAAAGCTCCAATCCGTTTGTCATCGATGTCGGTCTTGATGCTCAAGGTCGAGCGGCTACCATCGACTATAATCTCGGCTTTACTTTGCCGGGCAGTGACAAAAAGCTTAATCTTCGTGCCGATACCCTAATACAAAACTATGGCCATGCGACACCTATCGATTCCAAGCAGTTAAAACAAGCCAAATCATTTAAGGAGGCCAGTAAGGGCTCCATGATCGAAGGGCTTGTGGGAAATCTAAGTAAAACCTTAGGGCAGGACACCACATCAAAGACCTCTTCAGGTGCTGAATTGTCTTGGGACGATCAGTTAAATCAACTGGCTGAACGCACTTACGATCAAACCCGATCTTATGAAAAGACCTTTAATGCCGTGTTCATTGCCAAGCTCACCGCAGATTCCCCTGAGTTTGTTCGACATCATTCACGTCAGGATTTAAACGAAATTGCGCAGGTTTATGCTTATTGGTATTCAGATGAAAAAACCAATCCGCTTAATGCAAAGCGTTTGGCCGTGATAAAACAGTTGCAACAAAAGCATAAGTTGGTGCAGGACGATCAATTTGATGCTGAACTCGGCTATGACGTTGACCGTATCGTGACACAAGCCATGCAAACCAAAACCGAGCGTCAGCAGTGGAAGACGTTGCAGCAACAATTTAAACATCAGCCACAACGCTTGTTTGCCCAGCAGTATATGCTGAGCTTTGAAAAAGAAAATGAGCTGGATGCGACTCAGCGTAAACAGTTGCTCGAGGTGGCCAATATCTTAGGGCGTGTTTATGTCGATACCCGTCAAAATAAACTTAGCCCAGCAACTGTACAAGGCGTACAGGAAGCACATCTTGAATATATCGACTACGATTTATTTAAACAGGTCTATGTGCAGTTAATGACACATTAATTATTCATACTGAAAATAAAAAAACTGGATCCTTGATCCAGTTTTTTTATGCGGGTGGTTTGTTTAACCACCCGCTCTAGCTTAAGCGTATGACGATATATTTGGAGATGAGAAGCGATTATCGCTTCGCAAGAACGATCCAAATATTTACATATTTGGATAGTTTGGACCACCACCACCTTCTGGTGTCACCCAAGTGATATTTTGCGAAGGATCTTTAATATCGCAGGTTTTGCAGTGTACACAGTTTGCAGCGTTGATCTGGAAGCGCGGCGCAGCACCATCTTCAGCCACAATTTCATATACACCCGCAGGGCAGTAACGCTGTGCCGGTTCATCCCATTTAGGCAGATTCACTGCAACAGGAATGCTGGCATCGGTCAATTTCAAATGCGATGGCTGATTTTCTTCATGCAAGGTATTTGAAACAAACACAGAAGACAAACGATCAAAAGTAATCTTGCCATCAGGTTTTGGATACGTCGGCTTAACACTGACTTTGTCTTGTGTTTTTAAAGCACTATAATCCGGTTGCAGGTCATGCAAGGTAAATGGCACTTGAAAGATATTTTGGTCAACAAAGTTAAAGGCACCACCCATCCAGAGGCCAAACTTGTGCATGGCTGGACCAAAGTTACGGGTGCGGTGTAATTCTTCTTTGAGCCAGCTGTTGTCAAATTTGTGCGTGTAGGCAGTCAGTTCTTTGTCGAACAGATCATCACCTTCCACAACACGGGCAACAGCCAAGTCACCGCCTTTTTCGACACCACGTGCAATCGCTTCAAATACCGCTTCGCCACACAGCATGCCAGATTTCATGGCAGTGTGAGAGCCTTTGATCTTGGCAAAGTTTAAGAAACCTGCGTCATCACCAATTAAGCAACCGCCTGGGAAGGTCAGTTTCGGCAATGAGTTCAAGCCACCTTTCACCACAGCGCGCGCGCCATACGAAATACGTTTGCCACCTTCAAGATATTGCTTGATGAGGGGATGGGTTTTCCAGCGCTGCATTTCCATAAACGGGAACATGTGCGGATTCTCATAAGATAAATCCACGATCATGCCCAAGGTCACTTGGTTATTTTCGGCATGATAAAGCCACCAGCCGCCCGAAGAGCCTGTTTCACTCAATGGCCAGCCAGAACCGTGCATCACCAAGCCCGGTTTGTGTTTCGCTGGATCGATTTCCCAAAGCTCTTTAATTCCGATACCGTAATGCTGTGGATCGGCATCTTTGTCGAGATTAAACTTGTTGATCAGGCGTTTACCTAAATGACCACGGCATCCTTCGGCAAACAAGGTATATTTGGCATGCAGTTCATAACCTGGCGCAAAGTTATGCGTTGGTTCACCATCTTTACCAATGCCCATGTCGCCGGTCTGAATACCTTTAACGGTCCCATCAGCATGATAAAGCACTTCTGCTGCAGCAAAACCTGGGAAAATAGACACTTCCAGTTCTTCTGCCTTTTGACCCAACCAGCGCACCACATTGCCGAGCGAAATGACATAATTGCCATCGTTATGCATGGTTTTAGGCACCATCCAGTGTGGTGCTTCCTGAGACTTTTCATCAGACATCAAGAAATAGGTTTTATCTTCGGTAACCGGTACATTTAGCGGCGCACCTTCTTCTTTCCAGTTCGGAAAAAGCTCATTCATCGCGCGTGGCTCAAGTACCGCCCCAGACAGGATGTGAGCGCCTACTTCGGAACCTTTCTCGACGACGCAGACGGATAGATCGGATAAATTATTTTCAATCGCGAGTTGGCGAATTTTAATCGCAGCAGACAGACCTGCAGGTCCTGCACCAACGATCACTACGTCAAACTCCATCGCTTCTCGTTCGATGTGTTCCATGTAGGACTCCTCATATTGCTAAGGGTGGCAACCGTAATTTGATATTCGGTGCTGCCATGAGTGTTCTGAATCTCTAGACACAAGCCACGGATCGTGTCTTTAATAGTCTGGGCTAGTATAGATTTAAACCGTCATCTAGCCAATTGGCTGAGTCGTTATATTTTCTCGTCAGCAAGGCATAAACTATGGTAAATCAAAATAATTCATCTCAGGAGAGTGAAAAATCACCCTCAGATGATGATAAAAACTTAATCAACATTGCACAATACGTAAAAGATGTACAGCAAAGTCACAAAAGGTCAATACCACCTCTCGACCAGTGGCACCCAAAGCATTGCGGTAAAATGGATTTGATCATTAAAGCCAATGGAGAATGGTGGCACGAAGGTCAATTAATGAAACGACAAAGCATGCTGGATCTGTTCTCAAGTGTACTGTGGCAAGAGGCGGGCAAATTTTATCTGAAAACCCCGGTCGAGCAAATCGAAATCGAGGTTGAAGATGCGCCTTTATTGGTCAATCGGGTCGAGCAGGTTCAGATTGACGGGCAGGCGTATTTGCAATTGACCACGACCAATCAGGATATGGTGCTGGTCGATGATGCACATCCGATTTTTATGCAGGAATACGCTGGCGAACGGCGCCCCTATGTACATGTACGTTTTGGACTCAATGCCTTAATTCAACGACAGGTATTTTATCATCTGGTAGAACTGGGCCAGCTCGATGAAACACCAGATGGAAAAGTGGTTTTAACACTAAAAAGTGGTGATTTGCTCTTGCATTTAGACAGTTGAGGTTTAAGCTTGATGCTCAGTTCCATCTTGTCTTTGAAGTGCTGAAATGACTGCCATCTTTCCTGTTTCTCTTGAACTTGACCCGATGCCTGCGGCGTCTGCCGATGCACCCATCGGAGTGTTTGATTCGGGTGTAGGTGGCTTGTCGATTGCGCAGGAAATTGCCCGTCATTTGCCCAATGAGCAGATCGTATATTTGGCCGATACAGCGCATGTACCTTACGGACCACGGCCCGATCACGATATTCGTCAGTTGACGGCCCGTGGTATTGAATGGTTATACCGTCAGGGCTGTAAAATGGCTGTGGTGGCCTGCAATACTGCATCCGCTTTTAGCCTAGACAGTTTGCGTGCCCATTATGGCGAATCGTTTCCGATTGTGGGGCTGGTACCTGCGTTAAAACCTGCGGTGCTCCAAAGTAAATCGAAGGTGGTCGCGGTCTTGGCAACGCCGGCCACCTTTCGTGGACAGCTCATCAAGGATGTAATCGATCACTTTGCACAGCCTGCGGGGGTGCGCGTGATACCAGTGACGTGTCTGGAGCTAGTGCCGCTGATTGAAGCGGGGCAGGAAATGAGCCACGCCTGTTTGACGTTATTGCGTCAGATATTGCAACCCGTGATTGATCAGGGGGCAGATCATCTGGTGTTGGGATGTACCCATTATCCATTTTTAAAAGATGCGATTGAACAGTTATTTGGCAGCCAGCTCATTCTGATTGATTCAGGTGTTGCGGTGGCACGACAAACGGCCCAAATTCTGATTAAAAATCAACTGATTGCTGAACATGAACATGCCTCGGGATTGCGGATCGCGTGCTTTGTCACAGGTCAGCAACTTGAACAGACCCGTCAGGTGGTTGAACACTTGATTCCATCGCATCTTACGTGGCAGCTAAACTCGATTCAGGTTTATACTGCGCAAAAGACCAAATAAAAAGATTCGATTCATGATAAATATAAGATTGATCTTTATTTCCTTGCAATCCATCAGTAGCTGAAAGAGGACTGCCGCATGCTCGATCGGCGCTATCAAGTGTTTGTCGCAACCTCAGGTGCTGAGATGTCGCCTGAGCGCCGTGTGATTGCACAAACCTTGATTGGAATGGGTTTTTCATCGTGGTGTGTCGAACAGCGCTCACCCGTAAGCACCGCAATTGCCCGTCGGCAAATTGATGATTGTGATTATGTGATTTTGCTTTTGGGTAGCCAATACGGCGACTGCTCGGTTTCGGGCATTAGTTATATGCATCTGGAGTATATCTACGCCATCACCAAGCAAAAGCCTATGGTGGTGTTCATGCATGCCGATCCCGATGCGCGTGCAGAAGAATTACATGATGCATCGGCACCTGCTCGTGCAAAATTTATCGAATTTCGTAAGCAGCTACAGCAAGAAGTCGATCAGGTATTTTATTATCAAAACTTACGTGAATTAGAACATACCTTGCGCAGCAACATGCTGCATATGCTGGAGTGCTTTCCGGTACTGGGCTGGATTCGTCCGCAAAATATGCAAACTCTGCAAGATGAAATTGATCATCTGCGCAGCAAGCTTCTGCAATTACAACGTACATTGCGTCAGTGCGAAGAGGATATGGTGGCCATTTGTGATGTGTCCATCGACGACGTGTATCGGTTTGAATACCGTATTCAGGCTTATGAAGATGGCCATATTCACGAGTTAACCTTGCAACGCACCGAGCCATGGGGGCGCCTGCTATATGAACTCTCCAAGGTGTTTCAAAGCCCAATCCCCGAAGAATATTTTGCCAAGTGCCTCAATGATTACCTCAATGATACTGCCTTAAGCGACATACAAAAAACGCTGCCTCAGGTCTATGCGGTCGGACGGGCACAAATTCTGGTACATGGCTTGTATCACATCAAACTGCAAATGCGACAAAACGAATGGATTGTTCCGGTTCAACGTGATGAACAGCAACGAATGCAGTGGCGACTGACCGCAGCAGGGCAGCATATGGTTGATCGCTACTTTCAACATCAAAATCGAAATTTTCAATCAAAAACTGATTCATATTCCAATTTATAAATAACCTGAAAACCTGATACATTAAGCTCAGTCATAGGGTATTGATACAGGACAAAGTATGCCAAGCATACCTAAACCAAAAGTTACAGTGATTTTGGCCAATCTGGGCACACCCGATGCTGCGACAGCACCGGCTGTGCGTGAATTTTTGCGACAGTTCCTATCGGATCAGCGGGTAATCGAAATTCCAAAAGTGATTTGGCAGATTATTCTGAATTGTTTTGTATTGCCGTTTCGTCCCAAGCGCGTTGCAGAGGCGTATGCCAGTATCTGGAATCAGGATTCACCCATGCGGGAAATTCTGTATGCACAGGTTGCGGGCATTAAGCAGCAGCTCGATACGCAGTATCCTCATTTAGACCTGAATATTATTCCGGCCATGTCATATGGCAATCCGGGCATTCAAGCGGTGCTCAAAAACTTGTCGCAAATGCCACAAGAGCATGTGATTGTATTGCCGTTATTTCCACAATATTCGGCCACTTCAACTGCACCGCTATATGATGCCTTTGCGCGCTGGATTCCCAAGCAGCGCCATTTGCCGGGCCTGACAATTCTGAAAGATTACTATCGTCATCCTTTATATATCGAAGCACTGGCCAACAGTATTTCACGTTTTCAGGCAACTCATGGCAAGGCACAAAAACTCTTGATGTCGTTTCATGGTATTCCACAGCCTTATGCCGACAAAGGTGATCCGTATCCAGAGCGTTGCCGTGAAACGGCTCGACTGGTTGCTGCACATTTGGGATTACACGAAGATGAATGGGCCATCAGCTTCCAGTCTCGTTTTGGAAAGCAGGAATGGGTCAAACCGTATACCGACGCCTTGCTTGAAGAGTGGGGCAAAAGTGGCGTAGAAAGTGTTCAAATTTTAAGCCCGGCGTTTTCTGCGGACTGTTTGGAAACTTTAGAGGAACTTGAAGTAGAAAATGCTGAACTATTTTTGGAATCTGGTGGTCAGCGTTACGAGTATATTCCAGCATTAAACACCAATGCTGAACATCTTGAGTTGTTAACACAACTCCTTAAAGTGAATCTGGATGCCCTAGATTACACGCTTGCATATCGTGAGCATTGAGTGAAGAGAACACTATGTTACAAGTGAAAATCGTGCCGGTTACGGCCTTTGCGCAGAACTGCTCAATTTTGTGGGACAGTGAAAGTAAAGAGGCTGTGCTGATTGATGCGGGCGGTGAAGCTCAAAAGTTAAAACAGACCGTTGAAGAATTGGGTTTAACAGTAAAAGCCTTGTGGCTCACGCATGGGCATCTGGATCATGCAGGTGCGGTCGGAGAGCTTGCCCAGCTGTGGCAAGTGCCTGTGATTGGCCCGCACAAAGAAGATGCCTTTTGGCTCGATATGATTCAAGAAGTCTCTGCGCGTTATGGCTTTCCCATTCCACAGCCAGTTCGAGTGGATCAATGGCTTGAGGGCGGAGAAGTACTGACCCTCGGTGAAACTGAGTTTGAAGTGCGCTATGCACCTGGGCATACGCCAGGTCATGTCATGTTTTATAGTGCAGACTATAATTTGCTCTGGACAGGTGATGTGTTGTTTAAAGGCTCAATTGGGCGCACAGATTTCCCGCGCGGTGATCATGCCCAGTTACTCGCGTCTATCCAGCGTGAATGTTTTAGCTTGCCAGATCAAACCCAGTTTATTTCAGGCCACGGCCCGATCAGCACCATTGGTCATGAAAAACAGTTTAATCCGTTTGTGGCGGGCAAAGCGGGTTAAGTCACAATGCGTTGATTGAAGAGCTTAAGGATTACAAATCGACTCAAGCTCTTCGATCACATGGGTCATCATCATCAAAAATAGTCCGACACTGGCAAAGACGTTAATTGGAATCGAGATACCATCGGAATAGACGTTATCAAATCCGAGCGTAATAACAGACGAAACAATCAAGATTGCAACGGTCATCCAAAATAACAATGCGCGATTATGTTCAAAGAGATGGGACATGGAGATAGCCTTTTCATAAGAATTGAATAAGTAAAACAAACCTTGATGAAATAAGCATGACATGCAGGATCGATTTACACTGTAAGCATCTTTCTTGGTTTGCAACCCCTAAGTGCCTGCATCAGGGATTTCCATGTTAGAGCATAAACGATAATTCAAAATAGACAAGAGACTGTCTCGATAAGAAACAGTCTCATTTGCAAGGAGATATTACAGCAGACCTAACCAATCTTGTGGTTTGAGGTAGTAATCGGTGAGCTTTTTCTCGGCAGAATCTTGATCCCATTCAGGACGATAGGTCCATGCAGCGAGGTTAGGTAAGCTCACCAAAATCGATTCAATTCGCCCCCCAGTTTGTAAGCCGAATAAGGTGCCGCGGTCATAGACTAAATTGTATTCGACATAGCGCCCGCGACGATAAAGCTGAAAATCACGTTGCGCTGGTGTGTAGGGCTTATCACGATTGCGCTCAAAAATTGGCAAGATCGCATCCAGATAACCGTTACCTACGGCCTGCATATAAGTAAAACAGGTATCGAAATCCCAAGCATTCAAATCATCAAAAAATAAACCACCCACACCACGCTGTTCATCACGATGCTTTAAATAAAAATAGTCATCACACCATTGCTTATGCTCGGCATATACACCATCGCCAAAAGGTTGGCACAAATCAAATGCTGTTTGATGCCAGTGTTGGACATCCTGATCATTTGGATAAAACGGGGTTAAATCGAATCCGCCACCAAACCACCAGATCGGATCATGTCCTTCAGGCTGAGCCACAAACAAGCGTACATTGGCATGTGAAGTCGGAATATTCGGATTTTTAGGATGGATAACCAGTGATACGCCAAGCGCCTGCGCTTTGGCACCGGCAATTTGAGGATGGCGTGCCGTAGCAGAGGCGGGCAGTTGAGAGATGTTGATGTGTGAAAACATCACACCACCTTTTTCAATTACGTCACCATTTTGCAACACCCGAGATCGGCCACCGCCACCTTCTGGACGTTCCCAATCATCAATCACAAACGTCGCACTTCCTCCCCCAAGCTGTTCTTGCTGTTCAAGGCGGCTACAAATACGTGCTTGAAGATCGAGAAGAAACTCACGGACCCGTTGAATATCGTCTGAAGTTGGATGTTGCATGCTGTGCCTCAAATAAAAACTTAAACGCGTCTGATCATCAAAACATAAAACCTTAAAAAAAGTAAGGGATTTTGAGCCAAAAATGACTCAAGCGTCAATTTCAATGATCTATCGCTTAGAAGTCATCTTTTTGATAGAGGTGAGACATACGCTCTTTTTTGGTTTTAAGGTATTGCTCGTTAAACGGATTTTTGCCCACTGTGAGAGCAACACGTTCGGTAATATCAATGCCAAGATCGGTTAGCGCATTCAGTTTGAGTGGGTTGTTGGTAATCAGCTTGACCTGCTTGATCTGTAAATGATCTAGCATGATGGTACACATGTCGTAGCGGCGTGCATCGGCAGGTAGGTTCAACAGTAAATTGGCATCTACGGTATCGTGTCCCTGATCTTGCAGTGCATAGGCACGGATTTTATTGGTCAATCCAATGCCACGGCCTTCCTGACGTAAATACAAAATCACACCCTGACCTGCTTGATTGATCAGTTTCTGTGTAGCTTGCAGCTGTGGACCACAATCACATTTGAGCGATGCAAATGCATCGCCAGTGAGGCATTCTGAGTGAATACGCACCAGCACTGGCGCCGTCGGTGGTGACTCTAAGCCTTTAGACAATGCAACGTGCTCTTCGCCCGTTACAGGATCTTGAAAGACTGAAATATTGAAGTCACCAAATTGGGTCGGTAGTTTAGAGGTCGCGACAAACTCAATAGCCACAAATTACTCATCTTTAGGTCAATGAAATCGGCTAAAGTATAGCGTAATGCTTAGAGATTGGTAGAATTGTCATGTCGAAATTATTCAGAACCTTTTCTTTTTTTTAGAAAGCGGACAATAATGGTTGATAAATTGTGAGATTATTCAGGATAATCTACGCCACCCTAAGCACATGTTAGTTGTGCTCAATACTGCATCGTTAGAAATGTGGCTGATTGAAGGTGATTTAATTCGATATGCGTATCGAATTCCCATTTACCCAGCTTAGGATTTGCCAGGCTTAAAAAGGCTTTGCCACATATGTTGTATACCGAAATTCCAACTCACCGTCCTGTTACGCCATTGTTAGATGAAATTAATCATCCGCAACAATTACGTCAGCTCGAACCTAGCCAACTGACACAGGTGGCTGATGAGTTGCGTCAGTTTATCTTGTATGCGGCAGGTCAAAGTGGCGGCCACTTTGGTGCCAATTTGGGCGTGATCGAATTAACGGTTGCTCTACACTATTGTTTTAATACACCAAATGACCGTCTCATTTGGGATGTAGGACATCAGGCCTATCCGCACAAAGCACTTACAGGTCGTCGTGAACAACTGACGACTATTCGTGCACAAAATGGTCTTGCGGCTTTTCCTGCACGCGAAGAATCGGTATTTGATACCTTTGGTGTCGGGCATTCGTCTACTGCAATTTCCGCAGGTTTGGGCATGTCACTGGCACGCCGCTACCAAAAAAATCCGTGTGAGGTGGTCAGTATTGTAGGCGACGGTGCCATGACTGCAGGTATGGCATTTGAAGCCATGAATGATGCCGTCGCTCACAACGCAGATCTGATTGTCGTCCTCAACGATAACGACATGTCGATTTCATGTAGTACCGGTGGTTTTGCCAAACACTTGGCTGCCATTTGGGAAAAAGGTCATTTGGTCAATATCGATGCAGAGGGGCAGGCTTATGTCCAGCCGCATCCGCAGTGGACCTATAATTCACGCCTGCATCAGTCGGCCACCGATGCAGCTGATAACTTATTTAAAGCGATTGGCTTTGATTATTTCGGTCCCTTTGATGGCCATGATGTCAATCAGCTTGTTGATGTGTTCCATGCCCTGAAAAAACGCAAAGGGCCACGTTTAATTCACGTATATACCAAAAAAGGCAAAGGTTTTATCCCGGCCGAAGCCGATCCGATTACTTATCATGCGATTAGTAAAGTCGCGCCTGTGACCACCGCGCCAGCCAAGAAATCACCGCCTAAATATTCTGATGTATTCGGACAGTGGTTATGTGATGAAGCGGCGCAAGACTCACGCTTAATGGCAATTACGCCAGCGATGTGTGAAGGTTCGGGTATGGTCAAATTTGCTCAGCAGTATCCGGAGCGTTTTTTTGATGTGGCGATTGCCGAGCAGCATGCGGTCACGTTGGCTGCTGGCATGGCCTGTGAAGGGCTTAAACCTGTTGTGGCAATTTATTCGACTTTCTTACAGCGTGGTTATGATCAGCTGGTTCATGATGTGGCGTTACAAAATCTGGATGTGACGTTTGGTATTGATCGTGCGGGACTTGTCGGTGAAGATGGTCCGACACATGCAGGTGCATACGATTATGCTTACATGCGTACAGTGCCAAATCTGATCATCATGGCGCCTAAAGATGAAAACGAGTGCCGCCAAATGCTGCATACCGCTTATGAGTATCCAGGCCCGGCTGCGGTACGCTATCCGCGTGGTGCAGGCTTAGGCGTTGAGATTCAGTCAAATCTGAGCAAACTGGAAATCGGTAAGGCTGAGGCGGTCTTTGAGTCAAGTACGACTCACGATGAGCAAATCACGATTTTAGCATTTGGAAGCCGCGTTGCTGTTGCAGTCGAGGCAGCACAACAATTGACGCAAAAATATGATGTAGGCGTATCTGTGGTCAATATGCGTTTTGTCAAACCGCTTGATGAGCAAATCATTCGCGATCTGGCTGAACGCACGCATTTATTTGTGACGGTTGAAGAGCATGCGGTCATGGCTGGTGCAGGCAGTGCAGTCAATGAGTACTTGGCTCAGGCGCAAATCTTGAAGCCTGTTTTGAATTTGGGATTACCAGATACTTTCATTCATCAAGCTACACATGCCCAGATGCTAAAAAATTGTGGATTGGATGCTGAGGGGATCCAAAACGCAATTGAAAAGGCTTGGTTGAGGATTGTACAAGCGGTTTAAACACATTCCACTAAAAAAACTCGAATTTATTTACCAAAAGGCGCGGCAATTTGATAGAATTGCCGCGCTTTTATGCATTATTCTTTGTCAAAATCTTCAAATTTGTAGTGGGTGTTCAATGGAACCTATGGTGGTTATGGCTGCGCGAGCGGCTCAATTAGTTGGTCAAGAGCTTTTAAAAGCACATCAGAATCGTCACAAGCTCGACCTACAAGTTGAAGAGAAAGGCATTGAAGGTCCGGTAACGCGCGTTGACCGTTATCTCGAGCAACTCACGATCGATACCCTTCGTAAAAGTTACAAAAACCATAGCTTCTTGGGCGAAGAGTTTGGTCTGCAAGAAGGCAAAGGCCATGATGCAGACTGGTGCTGGGTGATTGACCCGCTGGATGGCACACAAAACTTTATCAATGGTTTCCCTCATTTTTGTATTTCAATTGCAGTTCAGCACAAAGGTGTGACCCAGCACGGTGTGATCTACGATCCTGTACGCGACGAAATGTTCTCTGCAAGTCGTGGTCGTGGTGCGGTCATGAACCAGCGCCGTATCCGCGTAAATGTTCGTGAAAATTTAGAAAATACGTTCTTGGCTGTAGGCCACCCATACCGTGCTAAACGTAATGGTGAAATCGTTTCTTATGCCGAGCAACATTTTGCATCATTGCTTGCAGTCACTAAAGCAGGTGCTCACATCCGCCGTGCAGGTTCTGCTGCACTCGATTTGGCCTATGTGGCTGCGGGCCGTTTTGATGGTTTCTTTGAAGTAGGCCTAAAACCGTGGGATATCGCTGCAGGTGAGCTGATTGTAAAAGAAGCTGGCGGCGTTATGGTGGATGCACGCGGTGGACATGATTCGTTTGAGAATGGTCAAGTGCTTGCGACCTCAATGAAAATGCTTAAACCACTGATGCAAACCGTAGTGCCTGCATGGGGTGAAATGGCGAAATAATCGCCATGTGGTTGAGTTTACTTAAAAAAACACCCTCTTGATGAGGGTGTTTTTTTACCAGATGGACCATTTAAAGGCCTCAAAAAAGAACATATTATGAAAAAACTGAGAAATAAGGTGACTTTTAAAAAGTTTCTGCTATAATCTCGCAACGCACTTAAATTTCCGTTCATTACCTGAACATTCTGTTCTATTCATTGTATGCGCACGCTGTCCATAGAGAGGACCATTCATTGCGCCCAAATCGCTCAGCGATTCTTCAGGTTCCGGCCGTAATCATGCGTGCGTATAGTCTACATCGTCGTTATTCGGATTGCTGCTGAATTTCATATTATTCAGCCTAAGATGCCGTGCCGCCTTTTGTCGATGTCCATATTTGTATTTATTAAAATGGAGCACCCATTAGGGTGAAACTCTCTATGAGCAAAACTTTTGCCGATTTCTCTCTACACGAATCTCTACAAAATGCACTACAGGATCTTGGTTTTACTAGCCCGACTCCTGTTCAAGAACAAGCAATTCCTGCTGCTTTAGAAGGTAAAGATCTTTTAGTTTCTAGCCAAACTGGTTCTGGTAAAACTGCAGCATTTTTGTTGCCAACACTTCATGCACTTGCGGGTCAAGATACGTTCCTTCCATTTAAAGAACGTATGCGCGCCGTAACTCAACCGAATATTCTTGTCATTTCACCAACGCGTGAACTTGCACAGCAAGTCAGTCAAGATGCGATTGCATTTGTTCGCCACATGAAAGGCGTACGTATTGCTGCAATCATGGGCGGTATGCCTTTTGCTAAGCAAATCCAGCAACTTAAAGGCGCTCAAGTAGTTGTTGCAACGCCAGGTCGTTTGCTTGACTTGGTTAACCGTCGTCAACTTAAACTTGATAAAGTTGATGCGTTAATTGTTGATGAAGCTGACCGTATGCTTGATCTTGGTTTCTCTGAAGACCTAGAAGCGATTAGCGAATTGGCTGCTAACCGTAAGCAGACTCTAATGTTCTCTGCAACATTTGCAGATCGTATCATTCGTCTTGCTGAATGCATGATGCAAGATCCACAACGTATTGCCATTGAAACGGGTCATTCGACCAACACTGATATTACCCAAACACTTCACTGGACAGATGGTTTTGAGCACAAGAAAAAATTGCTTACCCATTGGTTAAGTGATGAAAAAATGGATCAGGCTGTTGTGTTTGCAAGCACGCAAGAAGACACTGACATGTTAGCTGAAGAACTTGCTGAAGCGGGTCATTCAGTTGTTGCTTTGCACGGTGCAATGCCACAAACCGTACGTAACCGTCGTTTGCGCAGCATCCGTGAAGGTAAAGCAAAAATCTTGGTTGCAACTGACGTAGCAGCACGTGGTCTAGATGTACCAACTATTTCACACGTGATCAACTTCGGCTTACCAATGAAGCATGAAGATTACGTTCACCGTATTGGCCGTACTGGCCGTGCAGGTCGTACTGGTCAAGCTATTACACTTGCAACTTACCGCGAGCGTGGCAAGATTCGTGCGCTTGAAGACTACCTAGATGCGCGTTTAAGCGTTTCTGAAATTGAAGGTCTTGAGCCATCTCCACCGCCTGCACGTTCAGGCCGTGATGGTGGTGGCCGTGGTCGCGGCGGTAATGGCCGTGGCGGTCGTGATGGCGGTGGTCGTAGCTTTGGTGGCGGCGGTCGTCGTTTTGAAGGTGAAGGTAACTTCAAACGTCGCGAAGGTGGTCGTGATGATCGCCCACGTCGTAGCTTCGATGATAGCCCACGTGGTGAGCGTCCGTTTGGTGGTGAAGACCGTCCGCGTCGCGAATTTAACTCAGATCGTCCACGCCGTGAAGGCGGTTTTGACGACCGTCCAAAGCGTAGCTTCGGTGGTGAAGATCGTCCACGTCGCGAATTTAACTCAGATCGTCCACGCCGTGAAGGTGGTTTTGATGACCGTCCAAAGCGTAGCTTTGGTGGTGAAGATCGTCCGCGTCGCGAATTTAATTCAGATCGTCCACGCCGTGAAGGTGGCTTCAACGATAAACCGCGTTTCGATTCAAACGATGACAACCGTGGCAATCGCGTAGATTACAAGCCACGTCGTGAAGGCGGTTTTGGTGATCGTCCTAAGCGTGACTTTGGTGACCGTCCTGCACGTCGTGAAGGTGGTTTTGGTGATCGTCCACAGCGCTCTTTTGGTGATGACCGTCCAAAGCGTAGCTTCGGTGGTGAAGATCGTCCAAAACGTAGCTTTGGTGGCGAAGACCGTCCAAATCGTGGTACGAAAGAAGAATTTTTCAATCGTGAATCAGGTGATCGTCGTCGCAAAAACGACCGTTAATTCACAAAAGTAAATAAAAAGCTGGCTTCGGCCAGCTTTTTTATTGTGATAAAACTGTGTAAAATGATCAATATTGAGAATCATATCAAGAAATTTTGTATAAATGCGTAATCAAAAACATCACCATAGCTCAGGCTTCATTAAGGCGCTTATGACACGCGCTTGGTGGTTGCCGTGCTTAAGTTTTGTCTTGATGTTATGTAATATTTTCTATTTCTCTTATTATTTTTACCAAGATTAATACGCGTTTTGTCGGTGCTTTTTCAGCAACATCACCCGGATGAATGAAACGCTGCATTGTCAAAATAATAACAATCCTGAGCAGTTTCAGTGCTATATTATGCAAGCTTAAAAAAATGCAGGAATCTACTCTGCTATGAATAATTTAACGTCATCCTTTTCTGACGCTTTAATTGACGTCCAAAATCTAAGTTTCAATCGCGGCGATCGTATCATTTATGACAACATTAGTTTGTCTATTCGTCGTGGTCAGATTACAGCGATTATGGGGCCGTCAGGAACAGGTAAGACGACTTTGTTGCGTCTGATTGGTGGGCAGCTGAGTCCAGATCAAGGACAAGTTTTACTAGACGGTAAAAATATTGCCAGCATGACACGTCACGAACTCTTTGCGGCGCGCGCCCGAATGGGAATGTTGTTCCAAAGCGGTGCTTTATTTACCGATATGTCCGTCTATGAAAATGTTGCGTTCCCTATTCGAGCGCACACCAAACTGCCTGAGCATCTGATTGCCGAACTCGTGGGGCTAAAGCTGGAGTCGGTTGGCCTGCGTGGAGCAGAGCACTTGATGCCAACCGAGCTTTCTGGGGGGATGAATCGACGCGTTGCGCTGGCACGTGCAATTGCGCTCGATCCAGATCTGATTATGTACGATGAGCCTTTTGCTGGCCAAGATCCGATTGTCAAAGGTGTGTTAACTCGCTTAATCCGATCTTTGCGTGAAGCACTTGATCTGACCACCATTATTGTTTCGCATGATGTACCTGAAACTTTATCGATTGCAGACTATATTTACGTGGTTGCAGAAGGCAAGATTCAGGGTGAAGGCACACCCGAAGCATTGCAATCGAATGCTTCGGCCTATGTGAAACAGTTCCTGACAGGATCAGCTGAAGGGCCTGTCGAATATCAATTTAGTCAGCGCGCTTATTTAGATAAAGAGGTATCGCCATGAATGCGATCGCTTGGCTGGGCCGGCTTGTGATAGAGCGCGTTCGAGGGATTGGTGTTGCGGCCCTGATGCTATTGCAGATTTTATTTTCCATGCCATCTTCTGGCGGTTTTTCTCGGTTTATTTACCAGATGTACCGTGTAGGGGTTATGTCATTGTTGATCATTACCGTCTCGGGCTTGTTTATTGGCTTGGTTATCGGCTTACAAGGCTACTCAATTTTAGTAAATGTAGGCAGTGAAGCAATGCTGGGCACCATGGTGTCTTTGACCTTGCTGCGTGAACTGGCACCTGTTGTAGCTGCATTACTTTTTGCCGGTCGAGCAGGTTCTGCACTGACTGCGGAAATTGGCTCGATGAAACAGAGCGAGCAATTGGCGAGTATGGAAATGATCGGTGTCGATCCACTTAAGCAAATTGTCTCGCCACGTCTTTGGGCTGGAATTGTGAGTTTGCCGATGCTTACCGTGATTTTTGCTGCCATCGGAATTTTAGGCGGCAAAATGGTGGGGGTTGATTTTCTGGGCGTCGATGAAGGTTCTTTCTGGAGTGGTATGCAAAGCAATGTCCAGTTTGGTCACGATGTCGTCAATGGCATTATTAAAAGTATCGTATTTGCTCTGGTATGTACTTGGATTGCAGTCTATCAAGGCTATGCATGCGATCCAACGCCTGAGGGGATTGCTACCTCAATGACGCGAACGGTGGTGTATTCGTCATTGTGTGTACTGGGTTCAGATTTTGTTTTGACTGCGGTCATGTTCGGAGGTATTTAATGAAATCACGTACAAGTGAGCTGGCCGTCGGAATATTTGTGATTATTTTCGGTGTGGCATTGTTCTTTTTAGCCATGAAAGTGAGTGGCCTTGCTGGGACTAATCTTAGCGATCCGTATAAAATGACCGCGCAGTTTGACAATGTCAACGGTTTAAAGCCGCGTGCCAAAGTCACCATGAGCGGCGTGACCATTGGGCGGGTTGAGTCTATTACGCTTGACCCAGTGACCCGCTTAGCTACTGTTTCATTTGATTTAGATGGCAAACTCACTACATTCAATGCACAGCAACTTAAAACGGTTGAGAAAAATGCACTTGAGGAACTGCGTTACAGCGCAGACTATCAAGCTGCTGCTCCAGCACAACAAAAAACGATGGAACAGCAACTAATTAATAACATGAAATCCATCACCAGTATCGATGAAGATGCTTACATTATGGTATCGACAAATGGGTTATTGGGTGAGAAGTATCTCAAGATCGTGCCGGGTGGTGGTCTGAACTACCTCAAGCGTGGTGAAGCAATTTCAAATACCCAAGGTACAATGGATCTTGAAGATCTAATTAGCAAATTTATTACGGGTGGTGCCGGTAAATCATCAACAAACTCTACGGGCAATACGGCCGAGCCAGCTTCTTCTGAAGCACAGCCGTCATTTACCGAGTAATTATTAGGAAGCATGCACATGAATACATTATTTAAGCAAACGCTCACCGCAAGTGTTTTATCTTCAATGTTGATGGGAACAGCTTTTGCTGCACCCGCTGAAGCACCGCCAGCGTTTATTAAACGTGTTGCAGATGGCCTGATTACACGTTTGAAAACCGATCATGCCAAATTGCAAAACAATCCAGCGGCGGTCAAAGCGATCGTTCGTCAAAACCTTGATCCGTATATTGACTCACAAGCCTTTACTCGTATTGTTATGGGCACTTATGCAACCAATCAATACAGTAATGCGGCTCAGCGTGCGCAGTTTGAAAATAACTTCCGTGAAACACTGATTGAAAATTACGGTACGGCTTTTGCGAAGTACAGCAACCAGTCTTATACCATGCGTCCATACAAAGAAACCGGAAGTAAAAATCCTGTTGTAACGCTAGACTTCAATAACAACGGTGAAAAAATTCCAGTGTCGTTCCAGTTGGCAGACAAAGGGTCACAATGGAAAATTCGTAACATCAATGTTTCTGGTATCGATCTAGGCTTGCAGTTCCGTAACCAGTTTGCGGCAACCGTGAAGCGTAACGGTGGTGATCTTGATAAAGCCATTGCGAACTTCCAGCCAGATGCGGATGCCGCAGTCAAAAAGAAATAATGCAGGTTTAACGTGATTCAGTTTCTAGATCAGCAGTTGGTCGTTTCTGGGCAAATCGACTTTGACAATGCACAGGCCATGTGTGAGCAAGGGCATCAACTGATTGCCCAGCACTCGACTTTTCCTTTGGTGGTGAATCTGAGTCAGTTGAAAAATGGCAATACCTTGGCCTTGGCGGTGCTAATTCAGTGGCTTCGCTCGACACCTCAGGCACAGGGGCTGCATTTTCAAGATGTACCTGCAAAAATGCTCAAGATCATTCAAGCCTCGCATCTGCAAGATGATTTGGTACTGATTTGAGCCAGTTTCAAAAACAGAAAAAGCACTGCCATGGCAGTGCTTTTTTTAAATCCATTTTTTCCAGCGGAAATAAATCATTGGCCCAACAAATGACACCATAATGATCATGGCAACCACTAAAAAGCTCATGGCGCCATGTGCAAAGGGCAATTCTTGTGTATTCATGCCGTAGATACTCGCCACCAGCATCGGTGGCGCTAGCATACTTGGCAAGATCGAGAAGCGACGAATCGTATCGTTCTGTTCGGTGTTAATGAAACCAGACGTGGTGTCGAGTAAGAAACGCACCTTTTGAAACAAGAAGGCATCGTGTTCGACCAGCGAGCGAACATCTTCGCTGAGCTCGCGAATATCGGCATCATAAATATGACTGCCCAGCGCGCGCGGACGTGCTAAAAAGGTTAATACACGGCGTAAATCAATCAGACACAGCTGGGCTTTTCCCAACACGTCTTCTTGTTGAGCCAGACGGGTAATCATGTCGTCGAGATCCAGCATCTGTTCGCGATGATGATTATTCAGGACTTCTGTGGAGTATTTTTCAAGGTCCTTGTGGATATCTTCCAAGATATCCGCAAGTTCGTCTAGTTTGGCTTCGAGTAAACCCAGTAATATCCATGTCGGATCTTTATAATCCATATCATAGTCATTACGCCGCGCACGGGCACGAAAGGCCCGAAACGCCACCAGTTTTTCACCACGCAAAGTAAACAGGCGGTCTTTATGCAAAATAAATGCGACAGTTTGTACCATCGCCAAAATATTGCTGCTGTCTTCGGTATCACCGTCAACTTGATAGTTTTTATTTTTCGTTAAAAAATAAGTACTGATATGCAAAATTCCATCGTCATCGCGGTAGAATCGAGCAGATGAAGAAATGTCTTCGAGAGATTTCAGTGTAGGTAAATTACGATCATATGCATCGAGTACCCATTGTTGTTCTTCTTGAGAGGGTGCAATGAGGTCAATCCAGACCAATTCTGGATGCAGATCGAATCCACCATTGATGGTGGCATCTTCCAGACTACCGCGCTCTGTGGCATAAAAGGCTTCAAGCATAATGTCTTTTCTCCCTTGCGCAGTACGGGGGTAAATGAATGCGTGTATTTTAGACAAGGATTAGGTCAAAAACACTCGTTGTTGCGTTAATTTTGAAAAAAATCTTTCTAAAGCTTACTTTGTAAGCATGACAACTTCACAACATGGTAAAAAATCTATGAATTCAGTTTGTATTTTTTGTGGTTCTGCTGTTGGTACTGATCCTGTGTTTATTCAAGCGGCGCAAGCGACTGGGCAACTGATTGCCCAGCAAGGCAAAACGCTGGTGTATGGTGGTGGTCGTTCGGGACTTATGGGTGTTGTTGCAGACTCGGCGTTGCAGGCTGGCGGGCGCGTAATTGGCGTGATTCCAACTGCATTGGTCGATCGTGAGTTGGCACATCCGCATTTAACCGAACTACATGTGGTAAAAAATATGCATGAGCGTAAAACCAAAATGGCCGAGCTTTCGGATGGTTTTATCGCTTTACCGGGTGGCGCAGGTACACTTGAAGAGATTTTTGAGCAATGGACATGGGCACAGCTGGGTATTCATCAAAAACCATGTGCCTTTTTAAATGTGCAGGGTTTTTACGATGCACTTTTAAACATGATTCAGGGCACCGTCGATAACGGATTCACTCAGTCACGTTTTGTCGAGAAGCTGATTGCATCAGATGATATTCAGAGTATTTTAGAGCAGTTTGAACACTATCAACCCGCCATGCCAAAATGGGGCGAACATGCCAAGGTTCATCCGTGAGCGATAATCTGACTACGAAAACCATTCGGGTGGCTGCTGCGATTATTTTCAATGATGATCAGCAGCTTTTACTGGTACGAAAACGCAATACCACGTTTTTTATGCAAGTGGGTGGCAAGCTTGAAGCCAACGAATCCAGTGAAGCGGCGATTATACGTGAAACCTTTGAAGAAACCGGATGTCATAGCCACATTGTGCAGAGCTTGGGTCGTTTTGAAACTCAGGCAGCCAATGAGCCAGATCACAGCTTGATTGCAGATGTATACTTATTGCAGCTAGAAGGACAGCCACAGATTCAAGCCGAAATTGCTCAGATGAAGTGGATAAGTGTAGATGACCAGCACACGCCTCTTGCACCGCTAACCCGTGAAATAGTTTTACCGTGGTGTGTGAATTATCTGGCTTCACGTGAAACAGAGGCCGCAGCGACACAGACCGGATAAATGCGTTGGCATCCTAATGTGGTGAGTGCTTGAGACAAGGCGTAAATTGAGCTGCCTGTCGTGACTACATCATCGATAATCATGACCCGCCGAAAGCGAGTGCGCACACGCAAATCGGGTACGAATTGCTGCTCAATACTCGCGATGCGCTCTAATCGGCTTAAGCCTTTTTGTGTGTGTTCAGCCCGACGCAGCACGGGTTGCCATATTGGAAGGTTAAGCTGTTTGGCGACACCCTCAGCAATCAGCATCGCTTGATTATAACCGCGTTCACAAAGCCGCGCTGTCGAAATCGGCATTGGCACAATGGCCTGAACCCGCGGTAAGGGAAGTTGCAAAATCAGTTGCGTGAGTAAGCGCTGATGATGCAGTTTTTCATGGTATTTAAATTGCTGCACAATCTGATTGATCGGGTCGGCATATTCACATGCTGCCTGAATGTTCAATTCATGGCGCAGCACCGAATCATTGAGCCACGGCAGATCTTGCCAGCAATCTGTGCAAATGACGTATGGACTGTGTGCGGCAGAATGACCGCACAGCGGACAATGTCGCGTGTGCTGCCAGAGCGTGTGTAATGAATGATACACTGCCTTAAACATAGGCATATCGCGGCGCTTCTGGCAACCAGCGTCTTAGTAGCGCATCGGCCTGTTCCGGATAATCACTGAGCATTTGCCCCGCGACATAATGCGCCTGCGTAAGAAGATGATCATCTCGCTCCAGTTTGGCCACACGAAAATTCATGTCACCGGTTTGTTTGGTGCCGAGAAGTTCTCCCGGACCACGCAGCTCAAGGTCTTTTTCGGCAATCACAAAGCCATCATTGCTTTCACGTAAGATAGACAAACGTTCTTGACCATTTTGAGACAGTGGATGCTTGTAAAGCAACACACAAAAACTCGCTTGAGCGCCACGTCCTACTCGGCCACGTAACTGATGCAGCTGCGATAAGCCTAGCCGCTCTGCATTTTCAATCACCATAATCGAGGCATTCGGCACATCGACGCCCACTTCAATTACAGTGGTGGCGATCAGTAATTGCAATTCGTTGGCTTTAAATGCAGCCATGACTGTCTGCTTTTCGTCTGCTTTCATTTTGCCATGTACCAATCCCACCTTAAGCTCGGGAAAGCGCGACAAAATTTCCTCATAGGTGGCTTGCGCTGCCTGCGCATCTAGTGTTTCAGATTGCTCTACCAGTGTGCACACCCAATAGGCCTGTTTGCCGTCTTTACAGTTATTGGCAATTCGATTGAGTACTTCTTCGCGTCGATCGAGTGGAATGGTTACGGTCTGAATCGGTGTTCGTCCCGGGGGAAGTTCATCAATCACCGAGGTATCCAGATCTCCATAAGCGCTCATGGCGAGAGTACGTGGAATTGGTGTGGCGGTCATCACTAACTGATGCGGGGTCAGATGATCGACACCTTTATTGCGCAGCGCCAAACGCTGATCGACTCCAAAGCGATGTTGTTCATCGATAATCACCAAGCCAAGTTTGGCAAATTCGACATTGTCTTGAAATAGAGCATGTGTTCCGACCACCAACTGCGCTTGACCAGTTTGAATCAATTGTTCGGCCTGTGCGCGGGCTTTGCCCTTTTGTTTGCCAGATAACCATGCCACTTGAATATTTAAGGGTTCAAACCAGCGTTTAAAATTCAGATAATGCTGTTCGGCCAGAATTTCAGTGGGTGCCATCAGCGCAACTTGCCACTCTGCTTCCAGCGCATGGCAAGCAGCCACAGCAGCCACCAAGGTTTTACCTGCACCGACATCACCTTGTACCAGCCGCAGCATCGGCTCGGGGCGCTGCAAATCTTTGGCAATTTCATGAGATACCCGCTTTTGGGCTTGCGTCATATGAAACGGTAGCTGTGCCAGTAAAGCTTTAGCCAAAACCTGACTGTAGGCAAAGGGTGGGGCGGCAATCTGGCGAATATAGGCACGGCGGGTCAGCAAACTGATTTGATGTGCTACCAGCTCTTCAAAGATCAAACGCTGCTGTGCAGGATGAGATCCTTGCGCCAGCTGTTGCATATTGGCATTGAGTGGTGGTTCATGAATGTAGTGCAATGCTTCTTTTAAAGCATAGCCATTGGTAAACTTCTCTGGCAAAAGCTCAGGCAGTTGGTCGCTAAACTGCGCCAAGGCCTGTTTAATATAGTCTCTTAACTTGGTCTGAGTTAGCCCTTCGGTGCTCGGATAAATGGCAGTCAGTTGAGTTTTCGGGAGCGGGGTATGCTCTCGAATAACTTGTATTTCAGGATGATACAGTTCTAACCCACGTGCACCAACGCGTACTTCACCAAATATTCGTAAGCGATTTCCCGGGGTGAGTTTATCGGTCAAACCTTCATATAGATAATAAAATCGTAAAGTCACTTTACCAAAATCATCTTGGACCAGTGCAGCCACGGATTTTCGTTTTCCTGGTGGAAAGTCAACTGATTTTACCCATCCCTCTAGCAGGTAGGTACGACCGACCACGAGTTGGTTCATCGCAATAACCGTGCTACGATCTTCGTAATCACGAGGCAAATGAAACAACAAATCGTCTGTATTAAACAGATGAAGTTTCTCAAGTAAACTGGCGGCTGCCGCTCCAACGCCTTGCAAATGATGGACTGAAGTCATGTCCCTCCAACTCAGGATGTCCGATGCATATTTTATTTATTGGCTATGGTAAAACATCTCAGCGCGTTGCTAAACAATTATTTATGCGCGGTCATCAAATTAGCGCCGTGAGTCGCCACCCCAAACCAGCGGATTGTGCAGATCATATGACCCAAGATATTCATACACTCGATTTATCTGGCTGTCGCCCTATAGATTGGGTGTATGTTTTGCTTTCTCCTGAAAGTAGCGACCCAGCAAATTACCGTCATACTTATCTGGAGAGTGTCCAGCCAATTGCAGATGCACTCAAACATCATCCAGTTCAGCGTGTGGTCGTGGTTTCCTCAACGCGGGTTTATGGTGCCCAGCAATCGGGCGAATGGGTCGACGATCACACCATTCCCGAGCCTGCCGATGAACAGGCCAAGTATTTACTTGCCATGGAGCAGGCGTGGCATCAAGCCTATCCGCAGCGTAGTATTGTAGTTCGACCAAGTGGAATTTACGGCAATTCAGTTGCACGGATGTGCAAGCTGGCACAAAGTACCCAGACTTATCCCGCGGTTCATTATAGCAACCGGATTCATATTGATGATCTGGCTGGCTTTTTGGCTTATCTGACAACACTGGATTCGTTTAAACCCGTGTATCTGGTCAGTGATGGGCGGCCTTATCCATTGCATGAAATTATTCAGTGGTTTCAGTTACAACTTCACTTACCACAGCTCCGGCTTGAGCGTACGTGCCTGACTGGAAAACGAATTATGGCACGTGATTTTATTGCATCGGGCTATGAGTTGCAGTCACCCGACTGCTTTAGCGTGTATCGTGCTCAGCTCGATTCTACAGCACCGACTGCTCAAGATTAATCTGGCTTGACTGTGCTGACTTTTCATCATGTCACTTGGGGCATGGTGTTCAGTGCGCAAACACCGTAAGGTGAATGCTGAAACATATCAATGATTAAAATAAAAAAAGACGATGACATGATGCAATTAAAAATTTTATTGGGAATTGGGCTTTACTTACTTGCTGTGCAAAGCTGGGCGCTTGAGACTGCATGGTGTGTCTATGATCCGGTCGGTCCGCAAGGCGAGATTACCCGCCGTGCTCAAGATATTGCGCAATACGCGCAGTCTCAGCAAGTGAAAATTACGCTGAAAAGTTATAAAAATGAGCAAGATGCACTAAAGCAATTTGATCAGGGCTATTGCTCAGGCGTGATGGCAACGAATTTTCATACCCGTCAGTACAACCAGTTTATGGGCGGTACGGCAGGTGTTGGCTTTGTTTCCAGTCATCAGGTTGCCAAAAGTTTTATGCAGATGCTGAGCAATCCGAGCCTTAAGCCGCACATGGTGCAAGGAGAGTTTGAAGCGCTGGGTATGATTCCGATTGGTATGGCCTACATGGTGCTTAAGCGTACCGACATTAACAGTGTCAGTGATTTAAAAAATAAGAAAATTGCAGTGTTAGCAGCAGATTTACCACAAATTGCGCTGGTACAGTCAGTTCGTGCCCAGCCAGTACCCGTGCAGCTTGAATCTGCTGTGGATGCTTTTAAACACAATCAGGTTGATATCTTGCCAGCGCCTATTTTTGCGCTACGACCTTACAATCTTGAACGAGAATTTGGTCCGTCCATTCGTGTGGTGAACTTTCCGTTGTCTTATGTGGCGATAAATGTGGTGATCCGGCACGCACAGTATCCAAAAGGCTTTGGTCAAAGTGTGCGAAGTTGGTTTGCCTTGCATAGCGCCAGTTTGATTGCACAGACGATTCGCTGGGAAAATGGTATATCGTCGTATTATTGGATGGATGTATCTTATAGAGAGAAGCAGGCGTATGAATTGATTCTAGCCAGAGTGCGTCAACAGTTTATTCGCTCGAAATATTACGATCCGGCCTTTGTGGCTTTAATTTTACGCTTGCGCTGTATGGATGATCCACGTTATTTCGAATGTCAATTTCGTTAAAGGTACAGCCTAGCGAACTAGACTGTACCATCAAAACGATTATTTCTTTTTACGTTTTAAACGACGCTTGGCTTGTTGAGATGCCATCGCTTCGAGCGCACTCTTTAGCTCTTCATCGCTAAACGTCGTAATGTGCTGCAACATCTGCAAGGTGGCTTCATCGAGGACCAGTTTGGCGCCTTCAGCCATATTGCTAAAGTTGCGGTCAAACTCAATCGCACCTTCAGAATTGGTTTTGATATAACCTTGCTGGGTCAGTACTTTCAGGAAGCTTTGAAACAGTGCCTTATCAAAAAATTCTGGCGAGTTGAACTCATACAGCACCGATAAACGCTGTCCGAGCAAATGACTTAAGTCTTCCACTTGCTTGGCCGAAATATTGCCCGAGCCACGCTGAGCAATTAAAGCCAAAGTCATGTAATAGCGCTCTAGACTTTGCTTCACGGGTGCAGCCAGAATCACCAGCTGATTATGTTCTTCCGAGTTTGGTGCCAAGCTGACCAGATCACCGTCTTGATCGATTTCAATCACACCCGATGCAGTAAGCGCATCGACATAGCGATCAATTTCTGTGATCAACGCGTCGCGGGACCATTTCAAAAATAGCTCGGCTTGTAAGAACGGATACAAGGTACGAATGACATTGTGCAAATCTTTACGGCTGACTTTACCATTGTGTTCAACCAGTGAAGCCACCAGTGACGGCAACACAAACGCATGCAGAATATTATTACGGAAGTAGGTCAGTAATACCGCCTGATTGTCTTCAATCGCAATAATATCGCCCAAAGCATGCTGAACACGCTTGATCAACTTTAACTTCAAACCGTAGGCAATGATTTCTTTGCCCGACAACGAAGTTACTTGACTACGTTCATCGTAAGGCTGCTGAGCCATCAAGTTGCGATAGGCATCGAGCTGCTTAATACACAATTCTTCATCGAGCGTGTGCTTTGGTGTAGCCAGTAAAATCAGTGACAACAGCGACACCGGATTAATCACAACTGCACGGTTAATATTTTCTAAAATGGCATGCGCTGAACTGTTAATGGCCTGCGAAACTTCATTTGGCAGCGGATCATCATTTTTCTCAATTTTGATCTGATCGGCATTGTGCGCTTTGAGCATATCATCGAGAAAAACTGGCTCACCAAAGTTGACATGAACCTTACCAAAAATTCGCTCGATTTTACGCAGGGTTTTTAAAATGCCCAGTACCGATTCCGCTTCTTTTGGATTTCCTTGCATTTCGCCTACATAGGTTGAGCCTTCCATCAGGCGCTCATAACCAATGTAAGTCGGTAAAAACACAATCGGCTTGGCACGGCCACGTAAATGGCCGTGAATGGTCATGGCCAGCATGCCGGTTTTAGGAGGCAATAAACGCCCTGTACGTGAACGGCCCCCTTCAATGAAGTATTCCAGTGGCGTGTTGCGAGACAAAATGCTGTACAGATATTCTTTAAATACCGATGTATACAGGCCATTGCCACGGAAAGAGCGACGAATAAAGAATGCACCGCCACCACGCAGTAACTGCCCGACAAAAGGTAAGTTCAGGTTATCGCCTGCGGCAATGTACGGCACCATCAGACCACGTTTATAAATCACATACGACAGCAGCAGATAGTCGATATGACTACGATGACAAGGGGTATAAATAATCTCGTAGTCTTTGGCAAGTTCGCGCACGGTGCTGAAGTTATGCACCTCAACGCCATCGTAAAGCTGTGTCCAAAGACGTGTCAGAGCCATATCGGCAAAACGCACGGCAGAATGCGAATAATCCGATACGATTTCATTGAGATAACCAATGGCACGACTCTCGGCTTCTAGCATGCTGATTTTAGAGCGAATACTTTCACGGCGAATTGCATCTTGCACATCGCGTGCCTTAATCAGCGATTCCATCACATTGCGTCGATCAGATAAATCCGGGCCAAGCACCACTTCACGCTGACGATCTAGAAAATCATTTAAGGTGCTGATGATATAGGTGGCCGGAGACAGATTCGGATAATGTGTCTTGGCATATTCTACCAACTGACGAAGCGATTGAGATTCATGAAACTCAAGATAAGACTGGCGTCCGTGTAAACCAATATTCACCAGTTGCTTGATTTTGCTTGGGGTTGCCCACGTGTCGGTAAACAACAGCTTCACCCATGAATCTTCTTTATCCGGTGCACGTCCCCACAAGACTGTAACAGGCACCAGTTCGATATCGGCATCTGGATATTTTTCCAATATCTCAATCAAACGCAATAATCGTGGCGGAAATGCATGTGGCGGTGGATTTAGCAGATTACGCTCATCATGATGCTGTAAAAACAGTACCGAAGCCTTTTCCTGATGCTCGGCCACATGTAAAGGATCGAGCGCAGGTTTTAAGTGCAGGCGTCGCGTTTCACTGTCGACCACCAAGGCATTACTACGTGAGTAGTTTTGCAGTACATAGCACACAATCTTAGGCGAATGAGATACTTCTGATGCTGCGGATGGAGTTGGTTCAGCAGGGACCTCCCCAAGAACATGTGGAGTGACCACAAGGTCTAGCAACTTACTGGAAAGCCGTCGATACATCTGACCGAAGCCATGCTTGGACATAAAATCTCCTACTCAAACAACCAAACCCCAGCCACGCAGACCGGGTACAATGTGATGAATTGATTTGCAAAAACAATGCGCTATTTTCTGCTAATTTGTATGCAGAGTGCTAGCGTTTATCGTTAAAAATCGTATTTATACTGACAATTGGTAATGTGAAGTGTGACCTGTGACGCATTTAATGCCAAAGCTGAAACGCTGGATTTATGGCAAAATAGTTCAAAGATCATTACGCATTCACTCTCGCGCTATTTTTAATTTTGACATAGAAAAGGCATTCCATGAATACATTGACCCAAGAACTGGTTGAACTTTTATCACTGGAAAAGCTCGAAGAAAATCTGTATCGCGGCATGAGTCGCAACTTGGTTGGCAAACGCGTGTTTGGCGGTCAGGTACTCGGCCAGGCACTTCGTGCTGCATCGTATACCACGGATCGTCCGGCTCATTCCTTGCATGCCTATTTCTTATATGGTGGCGATATCCACGCGCCGATCGTATACGAAGTGAATCCGCTACGCGATGGTAAAAGTTTTGTTAGCCGTGAAGTGCGTGCCATTCAGCATGGTCGTACCATTTTTTCTGCCATGGTGTCTTTTGTTGCACCCGAAGAAGGCCTCAACTATCAAAATGATGCGCCAGTTTATCCTGCGCCTGAAGACGTAAAATCGGAAGCCGAACTCAAACAAGGCATGATTGATTTTATTCCCGAAAATGTTCGTGCCAGCTTCATGCGCGAGCGTCATGTCGAGATTCGTCCAATTGATCCCGTAAATCCATTTCAGCCACAGCCCCAAGCGCCCACTAATGCACATTACATTCGCACGCATGATCAAATTCGTGGTGAGATGGATCAAGTGGCCCTACATCAGGCAATCGTGGCATTTTATTCAGATTTCACCCTCATGACCACTGCACTCAAGCCGCATGGACTTAGCTATATTTCGCCAAGCCTACAGTGTGCCAGTATCGATCATACGATTTATTTCCATCGTCCAGTCCGTGCAGACGAATGGATGCTGTACGACATGGATGCCACTGTCAGCAGCAGCTCAAGAGGGTTGAACTTTGGACGCATGTGGCAAAACGGCATGTTGGTGTGTAGTACGGTTCAAGAAGGTTTAATCCGCTTGCGTGAAATTGAAACCCAATAATTTCAGATGTTAAAAAGCACTCGATTCTTCGAGTAGAGCGTGTCATATTGCGGCTAACGAATTAAAAAAATGATGCATTATGAGCTTAAACACGCAGATTTTTATTGCTGCGGTGATTGGGGTTGTATTCGGACTCGTACTGAGCCTAAATCCTGAAACCGCATTCTTTTCCAGTAGTTTATATATTTTAAGTCTGATCAGTAGTATCTTTATTGGCCTACTTAAAATGCTGCTGATACCGCTGATTTTTACCTCAATTGTGGTGGGGGTGTCTAACCTGCAAGCCAGTGGGCAGTTCAATCGAGTGTGGAAAATTACCGCGTTATGCTGTTTTACCACCACCACTTTTGCGCTGATTTTGGGAATTGGCTGTGCACATTTGTTCTCTGTTGGGCAGGGCATGGATATTGGTATATTTGCAGACGCCATGCAAAATCATCAAACGCCAGATACCCTGACGCCTTCGAGTTTTCTCACCAACTTTATTCAAAATACTCTGATCAATCCTTTTAAAGCCTTTGCCGAAGGGAATGTGCTGGCAGTGGTGGTCTTTGCTTTACTATTGGGTGCCGCACTGATCAAAGGTGGTGATCGCTTTCAGTCGGTCCGTGTGCTCAGTGTACAACTCTTCGATATCATGATGATGCTGGTCGGTTGGGTGATGAAACTGGCACCCCTTGGAATCTTGGCATTGCTGGCCAAACTCATCGCCACTGAAGATTTAAAAGTGCTGGGGAGTCTGGCTGAATTTGCTTTAGTGGTGACAGGAACCACGATTTTTCATGGTGCAGTGGTCTTGCCACTGTTATTGTGGATCTTTGGCAAAATGAATCCAATCACCTTTTTCAAAGGCACGCGACTGGCTCTGATTACTGCATTTGCAACCAGTTCGAGCTCGGCTACCATGCCTTTAAGTATGAAATGTGCGCAGGAAAATCTGAAAGTTCGACCACAAACAGCCGGATTTGTGATTCCACTGGGAACCCAGTTAAATATGGATGGCACAGCACTTTATGAAGCGGCGGCGGCCTTATTTATTGCCAATCTAATCGGGATGGATTTGAGCCTGACCCAGCAATTGATTGTGTGTTTAACGGCCATGATTGCCTCGTTGGGTGCCCCAGGCATTCCAAGTGCAGGAATGGTCACCATGATCATGGTATTGCAATCGGTCGGATTACCTGCTGAAGCGATTGCGATACTGCTACCGATTGATCGGATTCTGGATACCGTGCGGACAGTAGTGAATGTACAAGGCGATATGATGATCAGTGTTGTGGTCGATCGCTATGCCAAACAAGCCGAACCCCAATCCACTGAACTTTCCTAATGAAAAAAGCAGATCTTAAGATCTGCTTTTTTAAGCATCTGGTTTTTTATGCGGCAGCTTGTAAGGCGCGTTTGGCAGCCGGAGAGCGGTTCAAATACGCGACCGCATCGTCTGTACTGCCTTCCTTCACAGGGTCATACCATGGCATTAAGTAGTCGATCTGCTGTGCAATCAACCAAATTGGACTAGGCAATAACTGATGGTCATGACGCGCTTGTTTATACCATTCTAACCAGATCCATGGACGGAACAGGCTCGGCTTATACTCGGCAAAGCGTGGGTCTTGCTTCATAATGTGCGCGGCACCATCTACCCAAAGTCCAAGCACACCAATAATCACGGCAACACTTAAATAATAGCGTGCAATATAGCCACCGCCTAAGTGTCGATACAAATCAAAAGCCACGGTACGGTGCTCGATTTCTTCTGCACCATGCCATTTCACTAAATCGAGCATTTCAGGATCGGCGCCCAACTGCTGCCATTTCTGATTATAAAGCGCATATTTGCCCAATACGCAGGTCATGTGCTCGACGGTTGCGATTACACCTAAGCGAAACAAGTCCCAGTGCTTTTCAAGTGCAGCCGGAACGGTCAAGTCAAAAGGCTTGTCTGCCAGTGCTTTGGTGAATACAACATTCATGATATCCAGATTGCGCTGAATATCAATGTGGCGTGCGGAGAGATATTCTTTATTGGCCGACTGGTGTGCATTGGCATGCATGGCTTCTTGGCGTATAAACGCCTGTACGTCGAGTTTGAGCTTTTCGTCGGTAATTTGCGGTAAAACTTTGTTATAAAGACGACAAAACCAGAATTCACCAGCGGGCAAAATATTATTGATTTCATTAATGAAGTAGCTTGCAAACGGCTGGTTTGGAATCCAGTCAACGGGTGTGTTTTGCCAAACAAATTTTACTTTCCGCGGTTGAATACGATAATCAATAGACGATCCGGGAAGTTTCTTTTTTAAAAATGACAACATACTCATAATCATGTCCTAATCTGTTCTAAACAGAACAATGCATGCATTTGAGTATAAAAAAATGCCCCGATAGATTGCTTTGCAATACGGGACATTCCATTGTCATTTGGTGATGATGTTAATCATTTTTTTGCGATTGTTCAGCATCATCTTCCGAATCTGTCTCGATATCCAAATCTGCATCGGAGACTTCAGGAATTGCGCTTAAATCAAAATGTTGTTCTTCGCTTAAGGTGAAGTTTAAACGACCAGCCATGACGCTGGCGAGCTCTTCAAGTCCTTGCTTGTTCAGTGATGAAAACAGCTGAATCGAGAAGTTAAGCTTCATTTTTTTCAAAGATTGCTTTACGTCCAAGAGCGCGGTATTGGCAGGGCCACGATTTAATTTATCGGCTTTGGTCAGTAAAATATGTACAAATAATTTACGTGCATGCGCCCATTCCAGCATCATGGTGTCAAAGTGTTGCAGGGGATGGCGAATATCCATCAACAACACCAAGCCTTGTAAACTTTTACGATGGATCAAATAGTTTTCCAGCTCTTTTTGCCAGACACGTTTCATGTCTTCTGGAACTGCTGCGTAGCCGTAACCAGGTAAGTCGACGAGACGTTGATCTGGATTACCCAAGCTGAAAAAGTTGATCATCTGCGTGCGTCCAGGTCTTTTAGAGGCACGTGCGAGCTGTTTTTGATTGGTGAGTGTGTTAATTGCGCTCGATTTACCTGCATTTGATCGGCCTGCAAATGCAATTTCGTAACCAGTATCTTCTACACACAGCGAAAGTTTCGGTGCACTCATCAGAAATTCAGCTTTACGCAACCAATTCAGGGATTTAACTGAATACTCTGTAATCGCAGGATCGGCTTTACGCTCATAACTAATTTTTTCTTTAGGTGCGAGTTTGGCCTTGGTATCTTTGGATTTCGCATAGCGATGCATAGAGCTTAACTTTTTCAATGATAAATACACGAGCCATTATAAAGGAAGTCTCGACATCTAGCGAATCGAATACGCCGTGTTTTACGCTATAGTGCCACAAAGGCGATTGGCGAGTAGGTTGGTGGTGCGTTTAAAACGTCACGCAGCGTGTGCTGATCGAGTGACACGTAAAACTGCTCAAGCGCTTGATCTAGAATACCTTTTAGACCGCAATGCGCACGCATGACGCAAGGTGGTTCATGGCATTCCACAATCTGGTGATCACCTTGAAGAATCCGCACAATATGCCCTAGTCGAATCTCTAGCGCTTTGGGATTTAAACGTAATCCTCCACCTTTGCCCCGTGTTGTAATGATCCACTCTTGTTTTCCCATAAAGTGAACCACTTTAACCAGATGATTTTGTGAGACATGCAAATCCTTTGCAATATCGGCAATGGTGTACGGGAATTCACTGGGGCGTGAGACATACATCAGAATCCTCAGTGCATAATCGGTAAATTTATTGAGTTGCATGATCCGCAAAGACAACAGATGAAAAAGCCCATCTTAGCCTGAAAGTCCTCAGAAAGAAACGTGGAGACGAAGACAGTATGGATTTCATCTGTGAATTTTAGACCCTTAAATAGGAGCACTCAGATGCAGTTCATCTCCAACCTGATAGGCATTTAAAAGACGATCTGCGACGTGATGATTTGCAGCGTCTTCTGGTGTTTTGACTTTAAATGCCCATACATGGCTTGCTGCTTGAATGCGATGCAATGGAAGTTGTTCGGGTTGTTTTAAACCTAACTCTGGAACATTTACCCGAACAGTAACCGATGAAGGGATCTGAATGTCAGGAAGTGGATGGGTGTCGACTGCCGCGACACTAAAAATCTTGCCTTCATCGTCGGTGTGAATATCCACGATTTTGAACTCACGCCATCCGGCCCAGCCACCCGGTTGTGCGGCTAGCTGATGATATTTTTCTTGCTCAACACAAATCAAAAGATCTGCTAATTGTTGATAAGCCTGTTGCCACGCCAAGATCAGTTCAGATTCAAAGGGAACGTTCAATACCTCAGAAATCGAATGTAAAAGATGCTCACCTACAATTGCATAATGCTCAGGTTGAATGTCTAGACGAACATGGGTGCTGGTAATGCGCTCGACAGCTTTGGCTAATTTTTCCGGATGCTCAATGTGTTCGGCATAGGCCAGTACCGCAGCGGCCAAAGCACGGGGCTGACGTCCAGTTTGCTGATGATCTTGATTAAAAATATGCTTAAGTTCCGGATGTTGTTTTAACATGCGTGCGTAGAAATAACGGGTTAATGCAACACCGTGCTCACGTAAGACCGGGACTGTGGATTGAATGAGTTGAATGTGCTCAGGCGTCATGATACGACCACTTGTAGTTTATAAGATGTATTTAAAATACATCTTATAAGGTGCATTTTCAATATACCTTTTAAAAATAGATAAAAATAAAGATCTATCGCTTTCCAAACAGTGAGCCGAGCAAGCCACGAACCAGTTTCTGGCCGGTTGGTCCGCCCAGAGTGCGTGCTGCACTTTTAGCAAATGTACCCAGCACATCTTGAGTCAGTTTGTCACGGTCACGCTGAGCCTTTTCATCGGCTTTTTGCTGTTCACGCGCTAAGCGCTCTTGTTCTTTGGCCTGCTGTTTTGCTAAAGCTTCCTGCTGTTTGGCTTGCTGCGCAGCTTCAGCTTGCGCCTGCTCTTGCTCAAGCCGATCACTGACTTTTTGTTGCAGCATTTCATATGCACTATCGCGATCGACCATCTTTTCATACACACCCGCTACCAAACTCTGCGCCATCAGCGCTTGACGTTCTTCATCACTGAGCGGGCTAAACGATGAGTAGGGCGGCATAACCCAGCCACGTTGTACAATTTGAGGTGTGCCTTGTTCGTCGAGACAACTGATCAGGGCCTCTCCAACTGTCAGTTCTGTAATGGCCTGATCGACTTTAAAATCTGGATTGGCCCGAAAGGTATCGGCGGCTGTTTTTACCGCTTTCTGATCTTTAGGAGTAAAGGCGCGTAAGGCGTGCTGGACACGATTACCCAGCTGGCCAAGTACGCTTTCTGGTAAATCCAGTGGATTTTGGGTAATAAAGTATATCCCAACCCCTTTGGAGCGAATCAGACGGACCACCTGCTCAATTTTCTGTTGTAGGGCAGGGCTGGCGTTGTCAAACAGCAAGTGGGCTTCATCAAAAAAGAACACCAGTTTAGGCTTGTCCGCATCGCCGACTTCAGGCAGTTGTTCAAACAGTTCGGATAACATCCACAGTAGAAAGGTGGCATAAAGTTTTGGTGAGTTCATGAGCTGATCCGCGGCAAGCAGATTGATGTAGCCATGGCCTTGAGCATCGGTTTGAATAAAATCCAAAATATTTAAGCTGGGTTCACCAAAAAATTGCTCGGCACCCTGATCGCCCAAGGCCAATAAATTGCGCTGAATTGCCCCAATACTGGCAGGCGATAAATTACCGTATTCGGCTTTTAAATCGGCAGCATTGTCACTGACATAACTGAGCATGGCTTTTAAATCTTTAAAATCGATGAGCAGTAATCCTTGATCATCGGCAATACGAAACACTGCCGATAACACGCCCTCTTGAGTGTCGTTCAGATTGAGCATTTGTGCTAAAAGCAGCGGCCCAATTTCGGAAATGGTGGTTCGAATAGGGTGCCCGTGCTGACCGAATACATCCCAAAATACAGTAGGAGAGGCAGCAAATGGAATTTGATCAAGGCCTAAGAGTTGTAAGCGCTGTTCAAATTTGGGGTTACTGCGACCAGCTTTGGCGATACTTGATACATCACCTTTGGCATCGGCCAAAAAAACCGGGACACCAATCCGTGAAAAATTTTCTGCCAATACTTTTAAAGTAACTGTTTTTCCTGTTCCGGTTGCGCCGGCAATCAAACCATGCCGATTGGCAAACTCGGAATGTAAAACAATCTCTTGTGAAGGATCACGGCTGTTTTTTGCAATGATAATTGGTGTTCCCATAGGTTGTCCTCTGGTGATTGTTATTCAAGTTGTTGTAGTGCGTTTTGGATATCTTGAATTAAATCTTGCGGATGTTCCAGTCCTATGCAAAAACGAACCAGTAAACCCTGTTGTAAATGTGTAGTATCTAACTGACGCATCTGTTTCAGATCATAAAGCATGACCAGACTCATCGGGCCTCCCCAGCTAAACCCCAGTTTGAAGAGTGTTAATGCATCACAAAAACGTCGAATCGCAGCCAAATCATATTTGGAGTCAAAAATTACACTGACCAGACCCGCACTTTGCCCTGTAGTACATACCTCTTTCCAGTAGATGTGTCCCGGACTGCTGGCAAGGCTAGGATGGAGCACTTGTGTAAATTGCGTTTGCTGTTGCAGCCACGTTATTAAAGTGCGTGCGTGATCGGCCTGCTGTTGATAACGCAGCGCCATATGCGGCAAACTGCGTATAATCTGTGCTGTATCATCACCCGACACACAAATGCCCTGATTGGCATGAATTTTAAAAAGTCGATCATGCAAGGCTTTACTGCGGGTGATTACGCTACCCATTAAGATGTCGCCTCCACCACTGGGGTATTTGGTCAGGGCATGTACCGTTACATCGACCGAGAGATGTTCATCGCCAATATCAAAAGCGTTAAACGCCAAACCAGCTCCCCATGTATTGTCCAAAGCAGTGATAACCTGAGCAGCTTGGGCCTTTTTTAATAATGCTTTTAAATCTGGAAACTCAAGGGTAATCGAGCCTGCTGCTTCAAGCCAAAGGAGCTTGGTTGCTGCGCTGGGTACGAAGCTGTCTACGTCAATCGGATTATAGATTCGCACATGAATACCGTAACGCTGTTGCAAATTTTTTAGGTGCTCTATGTTTGGTCCATAAACGTTATCTGGCACCCAAACCTCATCACCTTGGCTTAAAAATGTCGAATTGACTAAATTAATCGCCGAGAGACCACTCGGTGCCAGTAAGCAAAACTGTCCACCTTCAAGCTGTGCCAGTTGATCACCGAGCGTAAATGTAGTGGGTGTGCCATGAGTTCCATAACTATAGTCATAGGGATCGCTCCAATGGCGATCAAAAAGGTGCGCCGTACTTGGAAAAATAATGGTTGATGCACGAAACAGGGGAGGTTGGATGCTATGAATATACTGCGGTGCATTGCGTGGCGCATGAATCAGTGCAGTTTGAGTTTTTTTATTGTCAGACATGGTGCAAAATCGTAATGGAATTTGAACTAGAGTAAAAAAAATTAAGCAATTACGCCAGTTTTTGCGTGTTTTGTTGGTTTTTATTTGAAAGTGTCAATTTTCATTTAAGTTGGCTTCAATTTTGCAGAACCCTCTTTGATACTAACAACAATATAGGTTTGAATTGCGCATGAAGCCGTTTTTAAAAGTGCATTATTTTCAGCATATTGCTGGTGAAGGGTTCGGAAGTTGCTATGAATTTCTTAAGTCGAACCACGCCAAAATTACTGCAACCGAATTTTTTGCCTTGCCAGCCGATTCGGCGCTTGAAATTGAAGCGTTGCCACAAATAGAAGATGTCGACCTGCTCATTATTATGGGGGGTAATATTAGTGTGAATGACGAAGCCAATTATCCATGGCTCAAGCTTGAAAAGCGTTGGATCCGGCGCTATCTTGCGGCAGGAAAACCGGCTATCGGCTTGTGTTTGGGTGGGCAACTGATTGCCAGTGCCTTAGGCGCTGCGGTAAGTCATAGCGCCTATCATGAAGTCGGCTGGACCACAGTGCAGCGCGTGCATAATATTCCAGCAACGTGTTTTCAATTACCCGAGCGCGTCAATGTATTGCAGTGGCACAACGAATGCTTTGAAATTCCCAAAGGTGCAGTGCATTTGGCAGAAAATCAAATTTGTCGTAACCAAATGTACCAGATTGGCAAAAATGTTTTGGGCTTTCAGTTTCACCCCGAAATTACCCCACAGACACTTGAGTTGTTCCTAGAAGATGATGAGCATGTTGGTCACTTAACCGGCGATATTATCAGCAATCTGGCAGAGCTTAAGAATTCTCGGCGCGGGTATTTTCAAGAAGGTAATCAATTACTCAACCAAGCGATTGAATATGTATTAGAGGCATCTTGATTGCATCGGTAGGGGCATCAATAAAAACAAAAAAAGCCCAAATTTTATGAAAAAAACCAGAAATAGAATTGCATAAGACTTAAACAATCGTTATAATGAGCCACCCCAAATTATGGGGCATTTGCTGCGGAAAACGTAGTAAATGCATGACAGTCGCGGCATCGATCGTGACCTTAGTGATTTTCACTGCCTTTGACACTTACCATTAGGTGAGGTGCGTCAAGGGTGATTCTTTATATATTTTTGGCTTGGAGTTTACTGGTATGTCTAACCAGAGAATCCGTATCCGTCTTAAGTCTTTTGATCATCGTTTAATTGATCAATCTTCTCAAGAGATCGTAGAAACCGCTAAGCGTACTGGCGCACAAGTGTGTGGTCCAATCCCGATGCCTACTCGCATCGAACGCTTCAACGTTCTTACTTCACCGCACGTAAACAAAGACGCGCGTGATCAGTACGAAATCCGCACCTACAAACGTTTGATCGATATCGTTCAACCAACAGACAAAACTGTTGATGCATTGATGAAATTGGATCTTGCAGCTGGTGTTGATGTTCAGATCGCATTGGGTTAAGGCTTTCGGGTTAATTAGTGCCTAGCATTAATTAAGCTGCTTTTTTAGAGGTTACACACATGGCTATTGGTTTAGTCGGCCGCAAGTGCGGTATGACCCGTATCTTTACAGATGCCGGCGTCTCTGTGCCTGTTACAGTGATTGAGGTTGATCCTAACCGTATCACTCAAATTAAAACGCTTGAAACTGATGGTTATCAAGCGGTTCAAGTTACTACTGGCGAACGTCGTGAATCTCGCGTAACTAATGCTCAGAAAGGTCACTTCGCGAAAGCGGGTGTTGCTGCTGGTCGTTTGGTTAAAGAGTTTCGCGTAACTGAAGCTGAGCTTGAAGGCCGTGAAGTTGGCGGTACAATTGGTGTTGATTTGTTCGCAGTTGGTCAAGTTGTTGACGTAACTGGTCAATCAAAAGGTAAAGGTTTCCAAGGTGGTGTTAAGCGTTGGAACTTCCGTACCCAAGACGCGACTCACGGTAACTCAGTTTCTCACCGTGTTTTAGGTTCTACAGGTCAAAACCAAACTCCTGGACGCGTGTTCAAAGGCAAAAAAATGGCCGGTCACCTAGGTGACGAACGCGTAACAGTACAAGGTCTTGAAATTGTATCTATCGATGCAGAGCGTTCAGTTCTCGTTGTTAAAGGTGCGATTCCTGGTGCTACTGGTGGCGACGTTATCGTTCGTCCTACGATCAAGGCCTGAGGGGAAATAACGTGAATTTAAAAACTGTTTCCGGCTCTGCTGTTGAGTTGTCTGAAGTTGCTTTTGGACGTGAATTTAACGAAGCTCTTGTACACCAAGTTGTTACAGCTTACTTAGCTGGTGGTCGTCAAGGTACTCGTGCTCAAAAATCTCGTGCAGAAGTATCTGGTGGTGGTAAGAAGCCATTCCGTCAAAAAGGTACAGGCCGCGCACGTGCTGGTTCTATTCGTAGCCCAATCTGGGTTGGCGGCGGTAAAACATTTGCTGCTCGTCCACAAGACTGGTCTCAAAAAGTAAACCGTAAAATGTACCGCGGTGCAATGCAATGTATCTTAGCTGAACTTGTTCGCCAAGATCGTCTTGTATTGGTTGAAGAGTTTGCTGTTGCAGCTCCTAAAACTAAAGAATTGCTTGCTAAACTGAACGACTTGAATGCTGCTCGTGCATTAATCGTTACTGATGCTGTAGATGAGAATCTATATCTTGCAGCACGTAACCTTCCACATGTAGATGTGGTTGATGCAACTGCAATCGATCCTGTTAGCTTGATCGCGTTCGATAAAGTTGTGATGTCTGTAGCTGCTGCTAAGAAAATTGAGGTAGAACTCGGATGAACAACGAACGTATCTATCAAGTCCTAAAAGGACCAGTCTTCTCAGAAAAGGCACAAGTTTTAGGCGAAACTGCTGGTGTTCAAGTGTTCAAAGTTGATATCAATGCAACTAAACTTGAAATCAAAAAAGCAGTTGAAAAACTTTTTGGTGTAGACGTGCTTAAAGTAAACACGACGATCACTAAAGGTAAATCGAAGCGCTTTGGTAAAACATTAGGACGTCGTTCTGATGTTAAAAAAGCATACGTCACCCTGAAAGCTGGCCAAGATGTAGAAATGGCTGACTTGGGCGATACCGCTGAAAGCGCAGCGGAATAAGGACGAAAATTATGCCGATTCAAAAATGCAAACCAACGTCTCCAGGGCGTCGCTTTGTTGAAAAAGTGGTTCATAGCCACCTTCACAAAGGTAAGCCTTTTGCAGCGTTGGTTGAAGCTAAAAAACGTACTGGTGGTCGTAATAACAACGGTCACATTACCACTCGTCACGTTGGTGGTGGTCACAAGCAGCATTACCGTCTTGTAGACTTCAAACGTAACAAAGATGGTATTCCTGCAGTTGTAGAGCGTATTGAATACGATCCTAACCGTACCGCACACATCGCATTGTTGAAGTATGCTGACGGTGAACGTCGTTATATCATCGCACCTAAAGGCTTGCGCGCTGGTGATAAAGTACAATCTGGTAACGATGCTCCAATTCGTCCAGGTAACTGCTTGCCACTTCGTAACATGCCAATCGGTTCTACACTTCACAACGTTGAACTTAAAATCGGTAAAGGTGCTCAATTAGCACGTTCTGCTGGTACTTCAGTTCAGTTGTTGGGTCGTGATGGTTCTTACGCAATCGTTCGTCTACGTTCAGGCGAAATGCGTAAAATCCATGTTGAATGCCGCGCTGTAATTGGTGAAGTTTCTAACCAAGAAAACAACCTTCGTTCATTGGGTAAAGCTGGTGCGTCGCGCTGGCGTGGTGTTCGTCCTACCGTTCGTGGTATGGCGATGAACCCAGTAGATCACCCGCACGGTGGTGGTGAAGGGCGTAACAAAGGTATTCAACCTGTAAGCCCGTGGGGTCAAAAAGCGAAAGGGTACAAGACACGTACCAATAAGCGTACGACTAAGATGATTATCCGCGATCGTCGCGTCAAGTAAAGGAATCTGACTAATGCCTCGTTCATTAAAAAAAGGTCCGTTCGTCGACGCGCATTTGTTCGCTAAAGTTGAAGCTGCTATTGCTGCAAACAACCGTAAGCCGATCAAAACGTGGTCTCGTCGTTCGATGATCCTTCCAGACTTTGTTGGTCTAACAATTTCTGTTCACAATGGCCGTAACCATGTTCCAGTAATCGTATCTGAACATATGGTTGGTCATAAACTCGGTGAATTCGCGCCAACTCGTACCTATCGTGGTCACGGCGTTGACAAGAAATCTAAACGTTAATAGGTGTCATGATGGAAGTAACTGCTAAATTACGCGGTGCCGCTATCTCGGCACAAAAGGCACGTTTGGTTGCAGACCTAATCCGTGGCAAATCTGTTGCTCACGCGCTTAACATTTTGAACTTCAGCAACAAAAAAGCTGCCGTTCTAGTGAAAAAAGCTTTGGAATCTGCAATTGCAAATGCTGAACACAATAACAGTTTAGATGTTGATGACCTTAAGGTGTCTACGATTTACGTTGATGAAGGCATGAGCCTTAAACGTATTATGCCACGTGCTAAAGGCCGTGCAGATCGTATCACTAAGCGTACTTGTCACATCACCGTTAAGGTAGGGGTTTGATATGGGTCAGAAGGTTCATCCAATCGGTATCCGCCTAGGTGTTGTGAAACGTCATAACGCTAACTGGTATGCGAATCCGAAACAATATGCTGAATACTTGCTTAAAGATCTTCAAGTTCGTGAGTTTTTGACTAAAAAACTTAAGAGCGCGATGATCAGCAATATTCTTATCGAACGTCCAACAGGCGCTGCTAAAGTAACGATTAGCACTGCTCGTCCTGGTATCGTCATCGGTAAAAAAGGCGAAGACATCGAGAAATTACAGCGCGAACTTACCACTATCATGGGTGTTCCTGCGCAAGTAAGCATCAATGAAATCGATCGTCCAGATTTAGACGCACGTCTTGTTGCTGAAGCAATCGCTTCTCAACTAGAAAAGCGTGTAATGTTCCGTCGCGCAATGAAGCGTGCGGTACAAAACAGCATGCGTGCTGGTGCGAAAGGTATCAAAGTTGAAGTTTCTGGCCGTCTAGGTGGTGCAGAGATCGCTCGTACAGAATGGTATCGTGAAGGTCGTGTACCTCTACATACGCTTCGTGCGGACATCGACTATGCAACTATGCGTGCTGAAACAACTTACGGTACGATTGGTGTTAAAGTCTGGATTTTCCGTGGTGAAATCTTGGGTGGCATGAAACAAGTCATGAACCCTGCACCACAAGAAGAGCGTCCAGCTAAACGCGGTCGTGGTCGTGGTGAAGGTCAAGAGCGTCGTGGTCGTCGTTCAGACCGTGCTGCTGACAAGGGAGAATAATCCATGTTGCAACCTAAACGTACCAAATTCCGTAAAGTGCAAAAAGGCCGTAACACTGGTCTTGCACATCGTGGTAGTACAGTATCATTTGGTTCGATTGCGATTAAAGCGACTGAACGTGGTCGTATGACTGCGCGTCAGATCGAAGCTGCGCGTCGTACTATTAGCCGTCGTATTAAACGTGGTGGTAAAATCTTCATCCGCGTATTCCCAGACAAGCCAATCACCGAAAAGCCATTAGAAGTTCGTATGGGTAACGGTAAAGGTAATGTGGAGTACTGGGTTTGTGAGATCAAACCAGGTAAGATCCTGTACGAAATTGAAGGTGTGAACGACGAGTTGGCAACTGAAGCATTCAAGCTTGCTGCTGCTAAACTTCCGTTTAAAACCACTATCGTGACTCGGACGGTAATGTAATGAAAACTAAAGATCTACGTGAAAAGTCGGTAGAAGAGTTGAAAGCTTTGCTTGATGAGCAACAGCTTAACCAATTCCGTCTTCGTATGGCAAAAGCGACTGGTCAATTGGGTAAATCGCACGAAGTGCAAGTTGCTCGTAAAACCGTTGCTCGTATCAAGACACTCCTTACCGAAAAACAGGGGAACGGACAATGAGTGAAAAAACAGTCCGCACGTTAACCGGCAAAGTAGTAAGCGACAAAATGGACAAGTCAATTGTTGTCCTTATCGAACGCCGCGTTCAACACCCGTTGTATGGCAAATCAATCCGCCGTTCAACAAAATTACACGCTCATGATGAGAACAACGTTGCTAAACTTGGCGACCTAGTGACCATCAAAGAAAGCCGCCCAATTTCTAAAACTAAAGCTTGGACTTTGGTTGAAGTTGTTGAAGCAGCTGCTGAGTAATTAGGTTCTTGTTGCATCATCGGTCAATTTCGAGTACTCTTTGAGCCTTTCGAAATTGTGACCGGTGTTGCTCGGTTTTGGAGTAGGGCAATGATTCAAACCGAAAGTATGCTCGACGTAGCAGACAATAGTGGTGCACGCCGCGTACAATGTATTAAAGTACTAGGTGGTTCACATCGTCGTTATGCTTCTGTTGGCGACATTATTAAAGTTACTGTAAAAGAAGCAATTCCACGTGGCCGTGTTAAAAAAGGTGACGTGATGAATGCTGTTGTAGTACGTACAAAGTTCGGTATTCGTCGTCCAGACGGTTCTGTAATCCGTTTTGATGACAATGCAGCTGTATTGTTAAACAACAACAAAGCTCCGATTGCCACCCGTATTTTCGGACCAGTGACTCGTGAACTTCGTACTGAACAGTTCATGAAAATTATTTCATTGGCTCCTGAAGTTCTATAAGAGGCAATCATGGCTAAGATTAAAAAAGGCGATCAGGTTATCGTGATCGCAGGTAAAGAAAAAGGCAAACAGGGTACTGTTTTGTCTGTTTCTGAAGACCGCGTTAAGGTTGAAGGCCTTAACTTAGTGAAGAAGCATCAAAAGCCGAACCGTGTAACTGGCGCTGAAGGCGGCATCGTTACTCAGGAAGCTTCGCTTCATATCTCAAACGTGGCAGTTTTTAATGCTACAACCCAAAAGGCTGACCGTGTTGGTTACCAAGTTGATGAAAATGGCGCGAAAACTCGCGTTTATAAATCAAATGGTGAATCAGTGGCGGTAGCGAAGTAATAGGTTGAAAAACGGCAATGGCCAGACTTAAAACACGTTACAACGAAGAACTTAAAGCTAAGTTATTAGAAGAACTTGGCGTTAAGAATGTGATGGAAATTCCTCGCATTACAAAAATCACTCTAAACATGGGTGTTGGTGCAGCTGCAACTGATAAGAAATTATTAGACGGCGCTGTAGCAGATATGCAGTCTATTGCTGGTCAAAAACCAGTAGTTACACTTGCACGTAAATCAATCGCTGGTTTCAAAATCCGTGATGGTTGGCCAATCGGTTGTAAAGTTACTTTACGTGGCGAACAAATGTATGAATTCTTGGACCGTTTGATCTCGATCGCAATCCCTCGTATCCGTGACTTCCGTGGTTTCTCAGCGAAATCATTCGACGGTCGTGGTAACTACTCGATGGGTTTGAAAGAGCAAATCGTTTTCCCTGAAATCGATTTTGACAAGATTGATCGTATTCGTGGTATGGATATTACTATTACTACCACTGCTCGCACCGATGACGAAGGCCGTGCGCTTATGCGTGCATTCGGCTTCCCGTTCAAATAAGAGGTCGATATGGCTAAGAAAGGTATGATTAATCGCGAATTAAAACGCGAACAAACTGTTGCTAAATACGCTGCAAAACGTGCTGAATTAAAAGCAACGATTGCAAACGTAAATGCAAGCGACGAAGAGCGTTTTGAAGCGATGTTAAAGTTACAGGCATTGCCACGTAATGCATCTCCTGTTCGTCTTCGTAACCGTTGTGGTTTAACTGGTCGTCCTCATGGTTACTTCCGTAAGTTCGGTTTAAGCCGTAACAAACTACGTGACACAGTAATGCAGGGTGATGTACCAGGCGTTGTTAAGGCAAGCTGGTAAGGGGCGACTATAGATGAGTATGCAAGATACCGTTGCCGACATGCTAACACGTGTTCGTAACGCACAAATGGCGAAGAAACAATCTGTTTCTATGCCAAGTTCTAAGTTAAAAGTTGCAATTGCAAACGTACTTCAACAAGAAGGTTATATTTCTAACGTTGAAGTTGCGCAAGAAGAAGCTAAAGCGACTTTAACTTTGACTTTAAAATATTTTGAAGGCAAACCAGTTATCGAAACTGTGAAGCGCGTAAGCCGTCCAGGCCTTCGCCAATATCGCGGTAAAGATAAACTACCGAGCGTTAAGCAAGGTTTGGGTATTGCAATTGTTTCTACAAGCAAAGGCATCATGACTGATCGCGCTGCACGTGCTGCAGGTATCGGTGGTGAAGTTATTGCTTTTGTTTCTTAATAGGTGATTCCTCATGTCTCGTGTGGCTAAAGCCCCAGTAACTGTACCTAACGGTGTTACAGTTACTCAGAACGGCCGGCAGGTCGAAGTGAAAGGCACTAAAGGTACATTGTCTTTCAACCTGCATGCGCTGGTCGAGCTAAAACAGGAAGAAGGTAAACTTCAACTTGCTCCAGTTAAAGAGTCTAAAGACGCTTGGATGCAAGCTGGTACTGCTCGCGCTGTGTTAAACAACCTTGTAAAAGGTGTTAACGAAGGCTTCGAACGTAAGTTACAACTGATTGGTGTTGGTTACAAAGCTGCGGTTAAAGGTGCAAGTATTAACCTTAACCTCGGTTTTTCTCACCCAATCGAGTATAGCCTTCCTGAAGGTGTTACTGCTGAAACTCCAACTGCGACTGAAATTATTTTGAAGTCTGCAGACAAGCAGTTACTAGGTCAAGTTGCTTCAGAAATCCGTGGTTACCGTCCACCAGAGCCGTATAAAGGTAAAGGTGTTCGTTATTCGGATGAAGTTGTTCTTCGTAAAGAAGCTAAGAAGAAATAAGGCGCGAGGTTCTTATGAACGAAAAGAAACAATCCCGTTTGCGTCGTGCGAAAAGCACACGCTTGCACATCCGTGCGTTGGGTGCGACTCGTTTGTGTGTAAACCGCACGCCGCGTCACATCTACGCACAAGTTATTTCAGCAGATGGTGGCAAAGTTTTAGCGCAAGCTTCTACTTTGGATACATCATTGCGTAGTGGTACTACTGGTAACGTTGAAGCGGCTACTAAAGTAGGTGCTTTAATTGCTGAACGTGCTAAAGCAGCTGGTGTTACTAAAGTTGCGTTTGACCGTTCTGGTTTTAAATATCATGGTCGTATCAAAGCCTTGGCTGATGCTGCTCGTGAAGGCGGCTTGGAGTTCTAATCATGGCGAAAGTTGAACAAAACGAAGGTCTCGTTGAGAAGCTGGTTGCCGTTGATCGTGTAGCCAAGGTTGTTAAAGGTGGTCGTATTTTCTCTTTCACAGCATTGACTGTTGTGGGCGACGGAAATGGCCGTGTAGGTTTTGGTCGTGGTAAAGCACGTGAAGTTCCAGCTGCTATTTCTAAAGCACTTGAAGCTGCTCGTCGTAACATGATTACAGTTGACCTTGCGGGTACTACTCTACAACACCCTGTGAATGCTCGTCATGGCGCAAGCCGTGTGTACATGCAACCTGCTTCTGAAGGTACTGGCGTAATTGCTGGTGGTGCTATGCGTGCCGTTTTAGAAGCTGCTGGTGTACATAACGTACTTGCTAAATGTTATGGTTCTACGAATGCTGCGAATGTAGTAAACGCGACTTTTAAAGGTTTGCGTGATATGACTTCTCCTGAGAAAGTTGCTGCAAAACGTGGTCTTTCAGTAGAACAAATTCAAGGGTAATCAATCATGAAAACGATTAAAGTTACCCAGATCAAATCTGCTTCGCATCGTTTGAAAAATCACAAACTTTGCCTACAAGGTTTAGGTCTGCGTCGTATTGGTCATACGGTAGAAGTACAAGATACTCCTTCAAACCGCGGTATGATCAACAAAGTCTACTATATGGTTAGTGTAGAGGAGTAAACCATGACTCTGCGTTTAAATGAACTTGCACCTGCAGAAGGTGCAAAACGTGACAACCGTCGTTTAGGTCGTGGTATCGGCTCTGGCGTTGGTAAGACTGGTGGCCGTGGTGTCAAAGGTCAAAAATCACGTAAGAGCGGTGGTGTACGCCCAGGCTTTGAAGGCGGTCAAACAGCGATTTATCGTCGTTTGCCTAAATTCGGTTTCACTAGCCAAATCGCTTTGAAAACTGCTGAAGTGCGTTTATCTGAACTCAACAAAGTGGAAGGCGAAGTTGTTAGCCTTGAAACTTTGAAAGCTGCGAACGTTGTTCGTCGTGACCAAGTTCGTGCACGTGTTGTTCTTTCTGGTGAAGTAACTCGCGCGTTTACTGTGCAAGGTGTTGCTTTGACTAAAGGCGCTAAAGCTGCAATTGAAGCTGCTGGCGGTAAAGTCGAGGAGTAATGCCGAGTGTCTATGTCTCCTAGTTCTTCAGGTCATGTCAACATGATGAAAGGACAGCCGTTTCACGTGAAATACCGTGAAATTATTCGCCGATTAATGTTCTTGATTGGTGCATTGCTGGTCTTTCGACTAGGAGCGCATATTCCGTTGCCGGGTATTGATAATGTAGCGCTAGCACGTTTTTTTAAAGCCAATGAAGGAACCTTCTTGGGTTTATTTAATATGTTCTCTGGCGGTGCATTAGAACGTATGTCAATTCTCGCACTAGGGATCATGCCGTATATTTCAGCATCGATTATCGTGCAGTTAATGTCTACGGTCGTTCCTTCGCTAGAAGCTTTAAAGAAAGAAGGCGAGCAAGGCAAGCGCAAAATTAATCAATACACGCGTTATGGCACCTTATTTCTTGCACTCGTGCAAGGTGTAGGGATGTGTGCTGGTCTGATTAGTCAGGGAATTACGCTGACTTCCGGACTAGCATTTTATGTTCCTGCGGTAACCTCTTTGGTTGCTGGAACGATGTTCCTAATGTGGTTGGGAGAACAAATTACCGAACGTGGTATTGGTAATGGTATCTCGATGATCATTTTTGCAGGAATTGTTGCAGGGTTACCCAATCAGGTAATTCAGGCCTTTACTTCTGTCCAAAATGGGCAGGGCAGTTTAATTGGAATTGCCGTATTTGCCTTGTTATCTCTTGCTGTCCTTGCAGCAATTGTGTTTATCGAAAAAGCACAACGACGCATTCCTGTTAACTATGCACAAAAGCAACAAGGTCGCCGGATATTCACTGCACAGCAAACGCATTTGCCATTGAAAATTAATATGGCCGGTGTAATTCCAGCTATTTTTGCCAGCTCATTGTTATTATTTCCAGCGAGCTTGGGTCAATGGTTAGGTAGTGCAGATCCGAATGCGGGTATTGTAAAGCGTAGCTTGCAAGATTTGGCACTCGTGTTATCGCCTGGACAGCCGTTGTATTTAATGCTGTTCGGTACGTTAATTATTTTCTTCTGTTATTTCTACACGGCACTGGTTTTCAGTCCGAAAGAAGTGTCAGAAAACTTAAAACGTAGCGGCGCATATGTACCTGGTATACGCCCAGGTGAGCAAACGGCTCGTTATTTAGATCATATTCTTAATCGTTTGACGTTTATTGGTGCGATTTATATTACTGTGGTGTGTTTGATGCCAATGATCCTGCAGAATTCATTCGGTATTCCGTTCCATTTGGGCGGTACATCGTTGTTGATCGTAGTGGTTGTGGTGATGGACTTTATGGCTCAATTGCAAGCACATCTCACGTCTCATCAATATGACAATCAAACGTTAATGAGAAAAACGACTGCTCATCCTAAGGGATAAGCGCACTTAGAGGTTTCATCATGAAAGTACAAGCTTCTGTAAAGAAAATTTGTGGTAGCTGTAAAGTTATCCGTCGTAATGGGGTAATTCGCGTAATTTGTAGCGCAGAACCTCGTCATAAGCAGCGTCAAGGTTAATCTGATCAAGACCTGTTGATTTCAGTAGGCTAATTAGGTTAATATCCGCCCCTCAAAGATTTTTTGTGGGGCGGTTGATTATCTACTGCCTTTTTGGAGAAAGTGAATGGCTCGTATTGCCGGTGTAAACATTCCGGATAACAAGCATGCTGTTATCTCCCTCACGTATATTTTTGGTATTGGTCGCCACACTGCTAAGAACATCTTAGCTGCTGCTGGTATTGGTCAAACCACTAAAATCCGTGAGTTGGATGATGCTCAGCTTGATGCGATTCGTGCAGAAGTTGCTAAGGTTCCAACCGAAGGTGACTTACGTCGCGAAATTTCCATGAACATTAAACGTTTAATGGATTTAGGTTGCTACCGTGGCCTTCGTCATCGTCGCAGCTTGCCTGTCCGCGGACAACGCACCAAAACTAACGCACGTACCCGTAAAGGTCCGCGCAAACCGATTAAAAAGTAAGATTTCTGGAAGCTAAAAGATGGCTAAAGATACTCGCACACGCAAGAAGGTCACCCGTACCGTCTCTGAAGGTGTTGCACACATTCACGCGTCTTTTAATAACACCATTGTTACGATTACCGATCGTCAAGGTAATGCATTGGCTTGGGCCACCTCAGGTGGACAAGGCTTCCGTGGTTCACGTAAATCAACTCCGTTTGCTGCTCAGGTAGCTGCTGAAGTTGCTGGTAAAGCAGCTTTGGATTACGGTTTGAAAAACCTAGACGTCCTTGTAAAAGGTCCTGGTCCAGGTCGTGAGTCTGCGGTTCGTGCATTAGGCGCAGTGGGTTATAAGATCAACAGCATTACCGATGTGACTCCAATCCCTCACAACGGTTGCCGTCCACCTAAAAAACGTCGCGTGTAAGGAGAAACATTCATGGCTCGTTATATTGGTCCAAAATGCAAACTCTCTCGTCGCGAAGGGACAGACCTGCAGCTTAAATCTGGCGTTAAACCATTTGACGTCAAAACTAAAAAACATGCGAAAGCGCCTGGTCAACATGGCCAAGCTCGCGGTAAGCAATCAGAGTATTCACTACAATTACGTGAAAAACAAAAAGTACGTCGTATGTACGGTGTGTTAGAGCGTCAATTTAGTAATTACTATAAAGAAGCAGCTCGTGTTAAAGGCGCAACAGGTGAAAACTTGTTGAAATTGCTTGAAAGCCGCCTCGATAACGTTGTTTATCGCATGGGTTTTGGTTCTACACGTGCAGAAGCTCGTCAGTTGGTAAGTCACCGTTCAATCACTTTAAATGGCCGTCGTGTAAACATCGCGTCTATTCAAGTGAAAGCGGGTGACGTGATTGCAGTGCATGAAGGTGCTAAACAACAATTACGTATCAAAAACGCAATTGAATTAGCTGCTCAACGTGGTATTCCTGCTTGGATGGAAGTTGATCATTCTAAGCTTGAAGGTACGTTCAAAGCTGCGCCAGATCGTTCTGATTTGCCTGCTGAAATCAACGAAAGCTTGATTGTAGAATTGTATTCTAAATAATCCTTGAGGTAGCAATAAATGACGCGTACTGCAAACGAGTTTCTAACTCCGCAAGCGATCAAGGTCGAAGCGGTGAGCGGGACCTCGGCAAAAGTGATTCTGGAACCTTTAGAGCGTGGCTTTGGTCACACTCTAGGTAATGCTTTACGTCGCATTCTATTGTCTTCTTTGCCTGGCGCTGCTGTGGTTGAAGTTGAAATAGAAGGCGTCGAGCACGAGTACAGTACTTTAGAAGGCTTGCAGCAGGACATCGTCGAGCTCTTGCTGAACCTTAAAGGATTGTCTATTAAGCTGTTCGATCAAAATGAAGCATATTTGACATTAGAGAAACAAGGACCAGGCGACATTACTGCCGCTGATCTACGTTTACCTCATAATGTTGAAGTGGTCAATCCAGAACATCTTATTGGTACTTTGAGTGCTTCAGGCTCAATCAAAATGCGCTTGAAAGTATCTCAAGGTCGTGGTTATGAAACTTCTGACTCGCGTTTCCCGGAAGGCGAAACTCGCCCGGTAGGTCGCCTACAGTTAGATGCGTCGTACAGCCCGATCAAACGTGTTTCTTACACCGTTGAAAATGCGCGTGTAGAACAACGTACCGATCTAGATAAACTGGTTATCGATCTTGAAACCAACGGAACTGTAGATCCTGAAGAAGCAATCCGCAAAGCGGCAACAATCTTGCAACAACAAATTGCAATTTTTGTTGATCTTCAGAAAGATCAAGCACCTGTTGCTCAAGAACCTCGTGAAGAAGTTGACCCAATCTTGCTTCGTCCAGTAGATGATCTAGAGCTTACTGTTCGTTCTGCTAACTGTTTGAAAGCAGAAAATATTTACTACATTGGTGATCTTGTTCAACGTACTGAAGTTGAGTTGTTAAAAACTCCTAACCTAGGTAAAAAATCGTTGACTGAGATTAAAGATGTTTTAGCTTCGAAAGGCTTGCAACTCGGCATGCGTTTAGAAAACTGGCCACCTGCTAGTTTACGCATGGACGATCGCTTTGCCTATCGCAGCCGTTAATTAAGTAGGACTATCACCATGCGTCATCGTAATAGTGGTGTGAAATTAGGCCGTACAAGCAGCCATCGTAAAGCGATGTTTCAAAACATGGCAAATTCATTGTTTGAGCACGAGTTAATCAAAACAACTGTGCCTAAAGCGAAAGAATTGCGTCGTGTTGCTGAGCCTTTAATCACTCTAGCGAAAAACGATACTGTAGCAAACCGTCGCTTAGCGTTTGCTCGTACTCGTAATGCTGCAACTGTAGGTAAATTATTTACCGTACTCGGCCCTCGTTACAAAGAACGTAACGGCGGTTATCTACGTGTTCTTAAAGCGGGCTTCCGTGCTGGTGATGCAGCGCCGATGGCTTACGTAGAGCTAGTAGATCGCGAAGTAAACACTTCAGCAGAATAAGTTTCTTATTCAAAAAAAGATCGGTTTTTACCGGTCTTTTTTTATGCCTGTATATTTTGTCCTGTATTGACATGAAAACCCGATAAATGGTTTAAACTTGACATTGTGTATTGTCAAATTTGTGCTTTAATAAAGTTGAACTGTTTTCAAGGTTATAAAAACAACATGGAAAAGCACATTGATATCTTGATTGTGGGTGCAGGTATTTCTGGCATTGGAATTGCCGCACACCTTTCAAAAAGTTCTCCTCAACGTCAGTTTGAGATCATTGAGCGTCGTGAGAGTATTGGCGGTACATGGGATTTATTCCGTTATCCGGGTATTCGATCAGATTCTGACATGTCAACTTTTGGTTTTAACTTCAAGCCATGGCAAAGTGCCAATGTGCTTGCTTCTGGTCCTGCCATTAAAAACTATCTGGCAGAAGTGGTCGATGAATATAAACTGGCTGAAAAAATTCATTTCAAACACCGCGTATTGTCTGCAAATTACGATTCTTTACAAAAAAAATGGTTTGTTGAAATAGAAGATGCGACACAAAAAAAACAGACGTGGATTGCGAATTTTATTGTGGGTTGCACGGGCTATTACAACTACGATCAAGGTTTTGCACCTGATTTCCCAAATAAGGAAGCCTTCAAAGGTCAGTTGATTCATCCACAACACTGGCCAGAAAATCTAGATTATGCTGGAAAGAAAGTGGTGATTATTGGAAGTGGTGCCACTGCGATTACACTAGTGCCAGCCATGGTGAAGGGTGGAGCTGGACATGTCACGATGTTGCAACGCTCACCGACTTATATCGCTTCAGTTCCAGCCATCGATATGATTTATGATCGCATGCGCAAGATTTTGCCCGAAGATGTCGCCTATAAACTGACCCGTGCACGTAATATTGGTGTCCAGCGCGGCATTTATGCCTTGTCGCAAAAGCAGCCTAAGCTGGTGCGTCGACTATTACTGAAGTCGATTGAAATGCAGTTGAAGGGCAAAGTGGACATGAAACACTTTACACCTTCATATAATCCTTGGGATCAACGTTTATGTGTCGTTCCTGATGGCGATTTATTTAAGATTCTGCGCTCTGGTCAAGCCAGTGTTGAAACCGATCAAATTCAAGAGCTGACTGAAACTGGTATTTTGTTAAAATCTGGGCAACATCTAGACGCCGATATTATTGTGTCTGCCACTGGGCTTGAGATTCAGATTTTGGGTGGTATTAAAGGCTCAATCGATGGTCAGCCATTGAATACCTCTAAATGCATGTTGTATCAAGGCGTGATGGTGAGTGATGTGCCAAATATGGCCATGATTATTGGTTACATCAATGCATCTTGGACTTTAAAAGTCGACATTGCTGCCGATTATATTTGTCGCTTGCTCAATTATATGGATCAGCATCATTACGATGAAGTTATACCAAAGGGTGATCAGGCAGAACTGCTTGATGATACTGTGATGGGAAGCCTAACTTCGGGGTATATTGCCCGTGCGGCCAATGTGATGCCAAAGCAAGGTAAACATGCGCCTTGGAAAGTCACCAATAATTATTTGGCCGATCGTAAAGCTTTAAAACAGGCGCGTTTTGATGATGGTGTCTTGCAATTCCATACGGCTACACCTGTGGCAGAGCGTAAGCCAAAACTGGTCTCGTAATAGAAGATGATCAAATTAAAAAAGGGGAGCACGTGTTTGCTCCCTTTTTTTATTAACTTAAATCAATAAACTTAAAGCGTTCGGGCAATTAATTCTTTCATAATTTCATTTGTTCCCGCATAAATACGATTGGCCCGGTTATCGATGTAAGCGCGTGCAATTGGATACTCCATCATGTAGCCGTAGCCGCCATGCAATTGTAAGCAATCATCGACCACTTTGGAGAACAGATCTGAAATTTTGTATTTGGCTGCCGCAGCTGCATCAATGCCAAGTTGATCGTCAAGTTGTAATTGCATGCAACGATCGAGATAGGCACGTCCAAAATCAATTTCTGTGCGCAATTCGGCCAGTTTGAAGCGTGTATTTTGAAAGCTTGCAATGGCTTTACCAAAGGCTTTACGGTCTTTGGTATATTGAACCGTGTGGGCAAATGCAGCCTCAGCACCGGCTTGGCAGATAATCGCCACTAGCATGCGCTCCCATGCCAGTTCTTTCATTAGCATGATAAAGCCCATACCTTCCATACCCAGCAGGTTTTCTTTGGGAACGCGGACGTTATCAAAAAATAGCTCACAGGTATCCTGACCTTTCATGCCAATCTTGTTTAACGGTTTGCCTTTACTAAATCCTGCACGGTTGGCTTCCACCATGATCAGCGATAAATTCGCAGAGCCTTTTTCGTTATGACCGGTTTTACACACCACAATGGCCATGTCACAAAGATAGCCGTTGGTAATAAAAATTTTAGAGCCATTGATTACATATTCATCGCCATCGAGTACTGCACTGGTGCGCACGGCTTGTAAGTCCGAGCCCGTACCCGGCTCAGTCATGGCAATGGCCGTCACAACTTCACCGCTCGCCATACGTGGCAACCACTGCTGTTTTTGTGCTTCATTCCCAAAATTATTGATGTAATTGGCCACAATGTCGGAGTGTAAAGAAAAGCCGGTACTTGAATCCATGGCGTAGGCTTGTTCTTCAATCAAGATCATGCTGTAGAGTCGATCCACTCCAGATCCACCATACTCTTCAGGCATGGTGGTGCATAACAGGCCTAGAGCACCCGCTTTATTCCATAAATCCCGATCAACGTGTTGCTGTGCTTCATATTTTTCGATATTGGGAACCACTTCTTTTTCATAAAACTTGCGCACGGTTTCGCGAAATGCATTGTGTTCTTCATTAAACAATGCACGTGGTAGCATGGAGGGAATTGGACGAATGGCACCAGATTGCATGAGAAATCCTTTTTAAACTGTGTTGATTCTTTGTGCAGTAAATGCCAAATCGCTAGCTAGAGACAATGTGAAGAATGCTCAATCATGATCTGGAAATGATGAAATTGGTCAATCCATAAAAATCATTCCTCCATTGATAGATGCTTCGGGTAAACTATGAGGGCTTAATCAGAAAGGGGAAATATATGTCTGAAGATCTAACACTTGAAGAACGTAAAGTTATTTACCGTGCACGACGTGGCTTAAAAGAAATTGATGTGTACTTTGATCCGTATGTCAAACATCACTATCTGACAGCTGATCCGACAGAAAAAGCATTATTTGCCGAGCTGGTCGCGCAAGAAGATCCAGATTTACTCGACTGGTTTATGGAAGTGAGTGAACCACCTCAAGTTGAACTCAAGCATTTAATTGTAAAATTGAAACATTACGTGCATGGCTAAGCAGCCATATTTTGCGCTGAAACGAAGTAAGCTTGCCCTTTTGTTTCAGCTCATGATTTTCGGTTCAATCAGTGGATTGCTCTGGCAGATCTGTCCATTGTGGCTATGGTTGCTACTCAATATCCTTATGCTAATCAGCTTTGCGATGTTTTTACGCCGACCCAGAGTAATGGCGGTAGGGCAACTTGATCAGCAGTTATGGTCTTGCCACGCTTCAGATTCAGCACAGCCTTATTCAATTGTGCTAGAGCGCGTGATTGATCACGAGTTGTATATGATCTTACGCACAGTTCCCTCTCGCTTCTCCATGGTGATTTGGCGAGATCAGGTGATGCAGCAAGACTGGAAGCGTTTGAAACGTCTGGCAAAGTTAGGTTGATTGTTTAACAATCTTAGGTAGCGACTTATAATATTTTTGATATAAATCATATAAATAAGATAATTTAAGATAAAATTGTTTGGTCATCTTACATAAAAAACTTAAAAAGTGTGAATTGTTAGACAATATCCTTCAATCTTCTTAAACCGATTCGCTAAAGTAGCCTTACCAACGCTCAATGTGAAGGAGGTCGAAATGATCGATATTCCAGCATGGTTGTTTCCAGTCATTGCCTTTGTTCTGGCGGTGATCGTAGGACGCGTGGGAACCGTAATCAAGGATTATTTACAACACCGATAGTCTCATTCTGGATTTGTCCAGTTTATAAGTAGCATGTGCTGAACCGTCGCAATGCTACTTTTTTTTGCCCAAAATTTATATATTTTTTGTCAAAATGCCAATTCATTCTACTTTAGATATGTCAAAGTATAGAAATGCAGCATCGCCTTTGACGCTTTGAAACGGATCATCCATCTGCTAATGTACGGCAAAAGCAAAACAATAAAATTACCTCGAGGAATGAGATATGTCGAATCTGCTTAAACTGGGTCGAGGACTGACCGCAGTGGTTGTTGCAACATCTGTACTCTCTGGATGTTCATATTTTATCAAATCGGGTGCGAACGTCGCCTTGAAGTTCGGTGAAAAACATATCGTACCGCCCATATTAAAGATGGATGATGTCGATATGGTCTGTAATGCTGGCAATAGCTTAACGCCTGTAGTGATGTCGACCAAAGACATGGGGGCAGATCCAACCCGCATGGCAGTGCTCCTTTATGCCGCTTCAGGCATGTGTGCAGAGCGTCAGGCATTAGAGCAAGAACTTCGCTATTTACGTGCATCCAAAGCAGGTCAGGTCTCTGAGGCTCAAGATGCCCGGATCGAGCAAAAACGCTGGGCTGCCGTGGCAGCAGAAAGACAATATTCAGGATATCAACTGTTTGCAAAGCGCTGGGAGAGCAAGTACCACTATCATCTTGGCGAATCATGCCCAACCATGCGTAACGATCTAGATCAGACCATCTACTTATTAGGTTTGGTGAGTGGCTTGCAAGCCATTACCAATGACATCAATTCGGGTGGATCGGTAAATGTACCCAAAGATATCGCAGGTATTGTAGAGCGCAGCATGACCTGTCTGGACAATACCAAGTTTTGGGGCGCACCAAATGCAACCCGAGCCGTAATCTGGACGTTATTGCCAGGGGCGGGAGATGGCAAACCAGATCCTTATACCACACTCAAACAATCTGCACAGATCGGTGAGCAAAAAGGAGTGCGTTTATCGCATGCCTTGTATGCCGTTGCAGCACAGGCCAGCGGTGATGACAGCAAGATTCGAGATGCTTTAAAAACTTATGATGCCTCGCGTGCCGAAGATAAACCAGTGAATCCAGATTTCAAACTGATCGATGCCATGGCAGGTGTTATGGTCCAAAATATTTCGGATCGTTACTGGACCGAACATACAGGTATTCGTACCGATGACGGTGGTATGAGTACGTTCTGGGATGAGCAAAGTAAAGGATCATCTGACTTGGAAGATCTTTTTAATGCCGATGGTGCAGCTGCTGCCAGTCAACCTGCGGCAACGCCGAAAGCAGTGTCGTCGAAATAAGCCAATGCCTCAATGATCTGTCGGCGATTTGACTGACGGTAGATCTCACAAGTATGCATGAGGGCGGCAAAGGAGGTCACATGAACAAACATCAATTTTGGATGTCCAGATTCATTTTTGTTGCGGTGTGTGCCTCGTTGTCTGCAAGCTTGCAGGTTTTTTCCGATGTCTTTATTTACTGGCGTGATAGTTTACCCAACGACTTCTGGCGATTCTGGACTGCGCATTGGGTGCATGTTGGTTGGATTCATTTCATTTTAAATCTGCTGGCATTTGTGTGTTTACCCTTTATTTTTCCGCATGTTAAGAATCTACAGTTGCTCATCTTGATTGTGACGATTTCACCCTGTATTAGCCTCGGATTTTATTATCTTATGCCCTATATTGAGGCCTATGCCGGCTTTTCGGGTGTACTGCATGGGCTCTATGTGGCCGTAGCATTGGTGTCGTTACGTTATCGCAAGGAGCGAAAATTTGCCGCATTGGTGTTGGCGCTGATTGTGCTCAAGGTGATCTGGGAAAATACATTTGGACAAACGGGTACGGCCCAACTGATTGGCAGTCCTGTTTTGATTGAATCACATTTGCTTGGAGCAATTGCTGGCGCTGCCGCAGGCGGACTTTATTTACTCTATACTCAATTTAAATTAGCAAAGAGTTGACACAAAACGCCTTTAAAAAAATCATTTGAGTCATTCTTATCTTGAACGGAGTGTTGCAAATTTAAACAAATATAACGTACGGCGGATGGGCGGATACCTACTGCCAAGGAACGCATGTTTATCGGTAGATAAACCTGACAATCAAAATAAAGTGGAATAGATATGCAAGAAAATCAACAACAAAGGTCTGGCCTAGGTCTGCTGGGTTATATCTGGAATGAATGGATTTCGACATTTGCCATCCTTATTTTGCTGTTACTGACCTTGATTGTCGGGACAGGAGAAATGATTCATGGGCAGCTATTGCGTATGGGTGAACGGCTCTATGGCGATCCGGCCACCGGAATGCAATATTCATTTTTACGTGCTGAACCACAAAAGCCGAGTTGCGATCGACATCCTAATATTGATGCGCAAGTTCAGGCGCAGATGAAAGCCAATAAAAATGATGAGTTTGCCGACTTCTTTGGTGCAGCATCCGAACAGGACGTTCGCGCATCACTTCTGGCAGCACAGCAGTTGTGTGAAGAAAAATATCAGTTTTATGACAAGGCAATCGCGCATTTGGACAAGCACCCAAGCTTACGGACTTATCGCGCGCTTGAAACAGGATTTTTTGGGATATTTAAATTTGGCGTGGATAATCGCACGATTTTCCTTTTGATCATGGTGTTTTTTGCCGCGATTACAGCCAGTTTAAAAATTCATCATATTGGTTTACGTAGCCCAAAATCAAAAATTGATTTTGTGGTGTACTCGATTGCAATGGTCATCGGGAATGCTTTGCTGACGCTATCGACTATCAGTCAGTATCATTCTTTAATCCAGTCCGGTGTGGCCATTACCCATGAAGCATTGGTGGTGTCGTGGCTATGGATTGGCTTATTTGGTATTTTGACATTGATCAGCGTATTTCAATTGTTTCGTATTCCTAAACAGGCGCAACCTGGAGGGAATATCGGCCTTGCCTTGCTCAGTGTACCGCTGTATGCCTATATGTCGATTTTGACGGGTCTAGCCTTTACCTTCTTTATGGATTACCCGATGGGGCAAGGGATTTACTTGGGAATTCTGGTCGAGTTTTCCGGGATTTTCCTAAATCTGGCGCTGTTTATCTGGGCGGGGATGTTACTGACCCAAACCCGAGTAATGGATCTATTTCTGGATATTTTACGTCCGTGGAATCTGGCACCTGAAACCCTAACATGGCTAATTTTGCTGGCTGCTGCGATTCCAACCGCCTATACCGGAGCTTCTGGTATTTTCGTAATTGCAGCAGGGGCAATTATTTACAAAGAAGTCTGGAATTCGGGTGCACGCCGTCAATATGCGCTAGCTGTATCGGCAATGTCTGGCTCACTCGGGGTGGTGGTTCGACCATGTTTGCTGGTGGTTTTAATTGCCATGCTGGATAGCCGTCATGTCACCTCAGATGAATTATTCGATCATGGCTTTTATGTTTTCTGGTTGACTGCATTTATCTTTTTAGGCGTATCATTATTACTGGCCGATACAAAATTCCGCGTGAATTCGCCACGTGTAGCATTACCGAATATGCTGCGTGCTTGTATTCCGGTTATTCCATATATTGTGATTACGATTGTGGTACTGGCATTTTATAAATATGCGCTCGATACCGGCATGAACGAATTTACCGCACCAGTGATCCTACCATTGATCCTGATCGCGATTATTTTGTTTGATAAAACCCGTAAAGAGCCAAAATCTGTGCCTGTATTGGCTGAGCATGAATCTTTAATTAAGGAGCATGAAAAGAACTCGCCTTTTCTGCGTGAACATGGTGCGCAAAGCAGTCAGTATCGCCGTGGATTTGCCAGATCAATGCATTTCGCAACCGCTGAAACAGTAGGACACATTGGCGCCTTAATTATTCTGATGGCACTGTCTGCAAGTGTTGGTGGATTGATTGAGCGTACCGAGATTGTCGAGTATTTACCGACTCACTTGGGCAGTATTACCATTTCATTGTTCTTTATTGCCATGTTGCTTGCGCTGATTGGTATGTGTACCGATCCATTTGGTGCAGTGATTTTGGTAGCAGCGACCATTGCACCTGTGGCCTACGAAAATGGGATTCATCCTATTCATTTCTGGATGATCGTTTTGGTGGCTTTCGAGCTGGGCTATGTGACGCCTCCAGTGGCACTGAATCACTTACTGACGCGGCTGTCGGTGGGAGATGAAGAAGTCTCGGCAGCCGATAAGGAAGCCAAAGAAAAATACACCAGTTTTTATTATCGTTATGAACGCTGGTTGCTTCCGATTATGGTGTTGTTCCCCGCCTTAATGATTGTAACCTTTGCGCCGTATCTGTTTAAAATGTTTGGCTGGTATTCATAAGTCCAATAAAAAAGCACCTTCGGGTGCTTTTTTATTGATTTAAGACTTAGTTCGTGGCTTGAACTGAATCACGCCCACTTCATCTGGCGCAGCCGGTTGTTCCGGCTCCTCCACATGAGTAGGACGATTTTCGGTGTAATCGCATTCGATACACTCGATCCATTCATGCTCATCTGTGGTTAACATGACCACGCGGTCCATTGCGCCACATTTGGGGCATTTTGCACCTGCAATGAATCGACGTTTCATGATTTACTCACCTTGCTTGATCTGGATGGATAAGTTTAAGCCGTTTGAGGGTCGTTCGTCCAACCTTGGTGACGCAATAGCGCATCAATTTTGGGTTCACGGCCACGGAAATTTACGAATGCATCCAGTGCGGTGTCTTTGCCACCAACGGCCAATATGGCCTTACGGAACTCTGCACCAGTTTGTGTATTGAAAATTCCTTCTTTCTCAAAGCGGTCAAATGCGTCGCTGGCCAGCACTTCTGCCCATTTATAGGAATAATAACCCGCTGCATAACCGCCAGCAAAAATATGGCTAAAACTGTGCTGGAAACGATTGTAAGCAGCAGTTGGCAGAACGGAAAATTCACGGCGAATCTGATCCAGCTCGGCTTGAATCTGACTGCTGGTTAATGCAGGTGTCTTGCGGTGAATCGTTAAGTCAAATAACGCAAATTCGATTTGACGTAAGGTTTGCATGCCAGACTGGAAAAAGCGTGCGCTGAGCAAGGCATTGAGTAACGCTTCTGGTAACTGGGCTTTGGTTTCGATATGTTCACTGAGCAGATTAAGACTTTGCTGATCCCATGTCCAAAACTCCATAAACTGGCTTGGCAGCTCGACGGCATCCCATGCCACCCCATGCGTACCTGCAACTGAAATATTGTCGACTTCGGTCAGCATGTGGTGTAGGCCGTGACCAAACTCATGAAACAGCGTGTTGACCTCATCATGTGTGAGCAGGGCAGGCTGTTTGCCAACTGGCGGCGTAAAATTACACACCATATAGCAGATTGGCTTTTGTAAGCCTTGTGCGCTTTGCATACGCGAGCGGAAACCACTCATCCATGCGCCACCACGTTTGCCGCTGCGCGCGTAGAGGTCGAAATAAAAACCTGCCAGCACTTGACCTTGGTCTTCAAGTTCGTAATAACGCACATCCGGATGCCAGACCGGCGCTTCACGTTCTACAATATCGACACCATATAAACGCTGCACAATCTGAAACAGACCTTGAATGATTTTAGGTGCAGGGAAGTAAGGTTTGAGTGCTTCTTGCGACAAATTAAACTGCTGCTGTTTCAGTTTTTCCGAGTAATAGCCGCTGTCCCACGGTTGTAGCTGATCGAGTCCGTCTTGACGTGCAATTGCAGTCAGTTCCTCAACTTCGTTTAGCGCAGGTGTGCGTGCATGCGCCGCTAAATCAACCAGAAAATCATGTACAGTGTCTACATCAGGTGCCATTTTACTGGCCAGTGAGTAAGCGGCAAAATTTTCGAAGCCCAAGAGCTGAGCCATTTCTTGGCGCAGTGCTAAAATCTCTTCCATCACCGCAGTATTATCGTACTCTGGATGATCGGCCTGATCCGAGGCGCGTGTCGTGTAAGCTTTATAGAGCGTTTCACGTAACTCACGATTTTCGGCATAGGTCATAATGGCCAGATAGGCCGGAAAATCTAGCGTCGCCACGGGCTGATTTAGTTCACGCTGTTGACCGTATTGTTTGAGCAATTCGATACTACTTTGTGGTAAACCTATAAGTTCCTCTTCAGACAGCGGTTTGAAATACGCTTGTGTGGCATCCAAAACATGATTGGAAAAGTCTGAAGACAATTGCGACAGGCGCGCCGAAATTTCTGCATAACGTGCTTTGTTGGCACCTTCTAATGCGACACCTGAAAGTTTAAAGTCTCGTAAGGCCAACCGAATCGCGCTTTGTTCGGCAGCACTTAAACTTGAAAATTGACTGCTGTCGTGAAGCTGTTGATAGCTTTGATACAGCGCTGTGTGTTGACCCAACTGCGTATAATATTCACTCAAGCTCGGTAAAAGCGCCTGATAGACTTCACGCGTCTGAGCATTGTTCATCACGGCATTTAAGTGTGATAACACGCCCCAAGATTCGCTCATGGCATTTTCGAGCTGATCAAGCTGTTGTACCAGCGCATGTTGTGCGGCAAAGTCTGAAGGTGGCGTATCTAATTGATCGAGAAAGCGTTGACCTGCCTGAATATTTTTTTCGATATCTTGTTTGAGGGTGTCCAGTTGAATCTGGTCAAATTGAGGAACAGGTAAATGTGCTTTTTCTAATTGCATTGTCTTCGCCGTATCGAGTGAACTTACTTATAGATGTAAGGCTTCGAGCGCTGGAAATCAAGGATGCTTTATTTCTTTTTTGCTGGGTTAAAATAATCTTTACCTTATTTTGACGGCCTAGCATGTCAATGAATGCTAGGCCATCGTTGCCATAGACCTAAAATTAATCTGCAATTAGATTAATCACTTTTAGGTTTGGCATTGGACTTTTTCTTTTTGACTTTAGACTTTTTCTTGTCCTTTTCCGCTTTCACTGCGGTTTTGGACGAGGTTTTTTTCTTGCCCGTCTTTTTGGTATAAGAGCTTGGCTTGCTTTTGTCTTTTTTCTCGGAGCGTTGCTGTTCACGTGGCTGTGTATCCGACGCACCATGAAACACCTGTTCAGTGGCTTGAGCTTTTGTAGTGCGCGGGGCACGGCTACGAATGATACGGCCGGCATGCGTGATTTGCTGCGTCAGTTCGAAATCGATTTTACGTTCATCAAGATTCACGCCTGCGACCTTGATTTTGACTTCGTCGCCCAAACCAAAGATTTGCCCACGATTTTGCCCCACAAGGCTCTGACTGGCTTGATCATAGATAAAGAAGTCATCGCCTAATTGGCTCACATGAATCATGCCATCGACATATAAATCTTTTAAGGTAACAAACAGCCCAAACTCAGTAACCGCGCTAATATTACCAATAAACTCTTCACCCAAATGTTGCTGCATATAATGACATTTGAGCCATGTGGTTACACTACGTGATGCTTCATCTGCACGACGCTCGGTACGTGAGAAATGCTCACCAGCTTCATCGAGCGCGGCACCTGAAAGTGGAGATGGTTTATGCTGTAAATGTGCTTTGAGTGCACGATGTAACAGTAAATCCGGATAACGACGAATCGGTGAGGTGAAATGCGTATAGGCCTCATAAGCCAAACCAAAGTGTCCCGCATTTTTTGCACCGTAGTACGCCTGCATCATAGAGCGCAGCAACACAGAATGAATACTTGGCGCATCAATTCGGTCTTTAGTGGCTTCAATCACGCGCTGGTAATCGGCCTGTGTTGGCTGGTCTGGAAACGGAAGGCCGAGCAATTTAACAAAATCTTTAACCTTTTGAATGCGAGAGAACTCAGGTGGCTCATGTACACGATAAAGCATCGGAATATCATTGGCCAAGGCGTATTCAGCGGCTGCGACGTTGGCAAGCAACATGCATTCTTCAATCAGTTTATGTGCATCGTTACGTGTACGTGGCAAAATTTCGTTAATACCACCTAGAGCATCAAAGGTCATGTAGGTTTCAACCGTTTCAAACTCCATCGCATGGCGTTTGGCACGCAAGTCTTTTAAAGTTTGATAGAGCTGAAACAGTGTATTTAGTGATTTTTGCACACTTTTGTCATTTGGAATCGCATCGGTTTGTCCCTCAAAATACCGCGCCACTTGGGTATAGGTGAGACGCGCTTTTGAATGCATGACGGATGGATAAAACTCATAGCTCATGACGCGTCCTGCACGCGATAGCTTGAGATCACACACCATACACAGACGATCGACATGCGGATTGAGCGAACATAAACCGTTCGAGAGTGCCTCTGGCAGCATCGGCAATACAAAATGCGGGAAATAGACCGATGTACCGCGTTCTTGTGCCTCATCATCAAGCGGTTTTCCAACACGTACATAATGGCTCACATCGGCAATAGCAATCACGACACGGTAGCCGCCACCTGCGCGTTTTTCGGCATAAACAGCATCATCAAAGTCGCGTGCGTCTTCGCCGTCAATGGTAACCAGCGGTAGATCGCGTAAATCGATTCGACCTTCAATATCTTTTTTCGAGGGTTCTTTAAAACTCTCAGCTTCCTGAATCACTTCATCTGGAAACTCATACGGCAGACCAAATTCTAAAATCGTTTGCGGAATGATAATTTCAGTATCGGCTTTATCCGACATCGACTGCACAATGTGCCCAGTTGCAAACTCTTCACGTGTTGGATAATCATCAATTGCAATACGTAGATGATCGCCAACATTGACCTTGGCGTGCTCGACCAATTCTTTTTCAAGCGGAATAGGCTGATGGGCATTTGGAGCACTTGGCTGTAAAAAATACTCGCCATCATGGACATTTAATTTACCAATCACCTGTTTCACACGGCGCTGCAATACTTCTGTGATAAAGCCCCATGCTTTGCCTTTACGATCGACAGAGCTTTGACGCACAGTCACGCGATCACCATTGAAAACCAAACGGAGTTCACGTTCAGGCAAGAGTAAATCGGTTTGTCCGTCGATATGCGCCGAACCTAAACCTTTGGCATTGATATATACGGTGGCATCAAACGTAGGTTGCTCACCAATGAGCTGGAATCTGAAACCATCTTTTGCCAGCTGACCATCACGCACCATGGCAATCAGACGATGGCTCAAGGCATCGATACTTTTTTGATCAAAAATATCAAAATGCTCGACCAGCTCGGCATGAGACTGCGGCGTATTCAATTGTTCTAATGTGCTAAGAATAAGGGTTCGGCTAGGAATAGGATTATCGTAACGTTCAGCTTCCGCTTTTGCTTCAGGATCGATCCAGTTTTTCATAATTTCGTTTGACTTCATAACAGAAGATAAGTTTAGCATACGTCATCGCATTACATACTGCACGTAATGGATTGCAAGATTGTGTGATGCCTGTTTGGGCCGAATACATTCGTGCTTATCGCTATAGTAGCAAGCCCAGTGCATGAAAATACTCAAATTAATGTGGTTTTTGTTTAAAAAATAGATGATTGGATAAAAAACTAAGAAAAATTAGAAGTGATGACTTGCAGTCATGGGCTTTAGTTTGTATTATGGCGGCTCGTTACGGTGAGATGGGTGAGTGGCTTAAACCACATCCCTGCTAAGGATGCGTACGGGTAACTGTACCGAGGGTTCGAATCCCTCTCTCACCGCCACTTTACTTAATGCGCTCATAGCTCAGCTGGATAGAGCACTTGGCTACGAACTAAGGGGTCGGGAGTTCGAATCTCTCTGAGCGCACCAAGTAAAATATTGCAAAAGTAACGAACGCCGAAAGGCATACAAGTAATGCGCTCATAGCTCAGCTGGATAGAGCACTTGGCTACGAACTAAGGGGTCGGGAGTTCGAATCTCTCTGAGCGCACCAACTTGAAGAATTAACCGCTTAATTGCGGTTTTTTTGTGCCTGAAATTTGGCTATATGACGTGTTACTTATACGCCATAAAAAAACCGCCTACATCAAGCAGGCGGCTGGGTTGTTCAAGGTTTAAATGGGTTTAAACCACGCTTAAGTTTTGATCAAAGAGCTGATCAAGCAAATTGGTTACGCTGCCCAAGCCTTGACTTGTACTGGTGACTGAACCAAGCGATGAGGTCACACCGCCTAATAGATCTGTTAGGCCACCAAGGGAAGCACTTGAACCTGTCGCAGAAGTTGAAATGCTTTCGAGACTGTTTAAGAGTGTCTCGACCACATCGAGAGTACTGTCTGCGGCGACATCGACAATATCAACAAGTGCATGTGCAGTATCCGCTGTTACTTCGGCAGTACTGACTACCAAGGTTTCACCCACATCTATTAATCCATGGACAGCATCACTTACACTGCCCAGCACATCGGTTAATGTATCAAATGAGCCAACACTGCCTGCACCCGCAAGACCGCCCAATAAATCCGTCACGGCTTCAAGTGGGTTGCCTGATGTACCGCCAGCAAGTCCACCTAATAAGTCGGTCACAGATTCAAGCGGATTACTATCGAGTCCGCCTGTGAGGTCAGATAAAATCTCTGTGGCACTCGTGCCACTATCGATCAATGTCGCCGCAACCCCTGTTAATGCATCACTGACTGCTGTTGGATTCAGGTCGAGTGCACCAGAAACAGCATCCAAAACACCATTGACGGTCGCTTCAGAAGTTTCAAAAGTTAAAGTACCTAAATCCGCCAATGCTGAAATTTGGTCAGCAGCTTGAGGCAAAATATGAATACCAGAACTTTCTAAAGTATCGATCGTGGAGGTAATGATATCGGTTTTGAGTGATTCTAGCCCTTGAAGTGCATCGATTCCAGTTTGCAATGGTGCGGTTACACTACTTAATGCACCTGTTAAGGTACTTAATGGATCGCTGGATGTTCCACCCGTAATACCGCCCAATAAATCCGTGACAGCTTCAAGCGGGTTACCTGATGCACCGCCAGTGAGTCCGCCCAATAAATCCGTGACAGCTTCTAGTGGATTACCTGATGTACCGCCAGTGAGTCCGCCTAATAAATCCGTGACAGCTTCTAGTGGATTACCTGATGTACCGCCAGTGAGTCCGCCCAATAAATCGGTCACAGACTCAAGTGGATTACTATCGAGTCCACCTGCGAGGCCGGATAAAATCTCCGTGGCACTTGTGCCACTGTCGACCAATGTCGCCGCAACCCCTGTTAACGCATCACTGACTGCTGTTGGATTCAGGTCGAGCACACCCGAAACGGCATCCAAAACACCATTGACTGTGCTTTCAGAGGTTTCAAAAGTCAGTGTACCCAAGCCAGCCAATGCTGAGATCTGCTCGGCAGCCTGAGGCAAAATATTGATGCCAGAGCTGGCTAGGGTGTCAATCGTGGAGGTAATAATATCGGTTTTCAATGACTCCACGCCTTGAAGTACATCGATTCCGGTTTGCAATGGTGCGGTCACGCTACTCAATGCGCCTGTAAGAGTACCGAGTGGATTCCCTGAACCTCCACCTGCAAGGCCGCCTAATAAATTGGTGACAGTTTCGAGTGGATTTCCTGATGTGCCACCAGTAACTGTACCCAATAAATCGCTGACCACGCTGGTTGGTGCTGTAGGTAAACTTGTTACCACGGAGCTAATGGTGGTTGGTAGTGTGGAAATACTACTCGCAACCGCAGTTACTGTGGTCGATAAAGACAAAGAAAGATTCAGCGAACCTTCCGATGACGCACTTGATTGACTGGTAACAGCATTACCCAGGTCGTGAGTAATTTTTGAAATAGATGAAACGAGAGCTTTAAGAAACATGAGTGTGCATTCCTATTTGTGCAATTCTTATACATTTTTTGGTTAACTGTAAATTTAATCTTGTTTTGTGTCTTTATTGCGAATGATGTATCGGTCTATTTGTTAACCATGACTCAGTATTGGCTATGTATAAAAAACAGTCAACAAAATCTTAAAATTAAGAAAAAGCGGCACCTGAGCCAATTTTAAAAAAAGAATCTGAGAAAAATTTAACCGATGAATTAAAGCTATTTTGAATAAAAATTGATAAATTTAAGTGATTTAATCCCATGTCTATAATGCAATTTTTCTTTTACCTGAGGCGAAATTTTTTATTTTATTTTTGGCAGTAAGGTCAATTTTATTATTTTGAATGCTTTTACTTAATTAATTTTTTAATACTAAGCTTATTCAAGTTCTCATTTTATTTTGTTAATGCATTGAAAATGAATATATTCTGCTTTTGTAAGAATTTATGACAAAGTTTATACAGCAGAGATTGAGTCAAGGGTATCAGCGTTTGAGCGATAACGGTACATAGGCTGAAAATGCTAAAGTTGCTATAAAAAAGCATTAATAAGTATCAAGATGAGCTTATTCGTTTAAGAACTGAACGGTTGACTCTATTTTGTGAAAAAACTACTTATCAAAAACTAAAAAACACGTATAATGCGCTCCATCAAGTACGCGCTCATAGCTCAGCTGGATAGAGCACTTGGCTACGAACTAAGGGGTCGGGAGTTCGAATCTCTCTGAGCGCACCACTTGAAGAATTAACCGCTTAATTGCGGTTTTTTTGTGCCTGAAATGTATGGGCAGATCTATTCGTTCAATTTCCTTTCCTGATACATCCAGCTCTATCGTCTATCAGCTCGATACAAATATAAATTTACATGACAGCTAACCAATAATCGAATGTAAATCTTCAATCAAATACAGGTAATGCTAAAGAAAATGCGTGAACTGGTGTAGTATTTTGAACGTAATTCATCGCGTATGTTGAACCCACTATGTCAGAACTTAAACCTACCGTTTCTTTACGTTATCACTTGAATTTAGAAGAGTCGCAAGATGGTTTTACCCTTGCAACTTTCGGTAAAAAGCTTTTTACACGTTTTATTACCCCAGTGATTAGTATCGCAATTATTGCATGGGGGATTTATTTAGGCTTGGATGGCGTAGGGCGCTACTACGTTGGCTTGGGTGTATTTTTCCTGATCTTGCAAATCATTATGCGCTACTGGTTTTTGCCGATGATGTTTAAACGTCAATTTGTAAAATATCAATTTGGTAAAAGTGAACAGGGAATTGATTTATATCAAGACCGGATCGAGCTGTATGCCACAGGGCGTAAGCAGCAGTTTGCCTATAGTGATGTGGCACATTTTGCAACTGGAAAACTGACCTACATGATTGAGCTGAAAAATCGAACTGTGGTGATTGTGCCAAAACGCGTTCTAGCAAATACCGCAGAAAAAAACACGTTTGAACATGCATTTAAACGATAAAACCTAAAGATTTTACCTGTCCAGAAGGAAGACAAAAATGACAGCACGGCCATCTAAAATTATTTGTGTCGGACGAAGCTACGCCGAACATGCAAAAGAATTGGGAAATGCGATTCCAGATCGTCCAGTTTTGTTTATTAAGCCACCGAGCAGTTTGATTGGTCTATCGCAAGGTATTCAATGGAATACGGCAGAGGGCGAATGTCATTATGAATGTGAGCTAACTTTAAGGTTGGACCGTACTTTACGTCAGGAAACAGACCCAGCCAAAGCACTTGAGGCAATTGGTGCGGTAACCATCGGGCTTGACCTGACCCTACGTGAGTTGCAAACCGAGTTAAAAAACAAGGGACAGCCGTGGGAGCGCGCAAAAGCTTTTGATGGTGCTTGTGTACTTGCGGATTGGGTAGATGTCAGTGAGGTTCAAGATTGGGCACATGTCACGTACAGTTTCCATATCAACGATCAGCTTCGTCAATCGGGTGATACTGCGCTGTTGTTACGTAGTATTGGGGAATATCTATGTGATATGAGCCAGGCATTCACGCTTGAGGCGGGTGATGTGGTCATGACAGGAACCCCCGCAGGTGTAGGTGCATTAACACCAGGCGACCGTTTAAAAATGACCTTAAACGGCAAAACCCAAGCTTTTGTTTGGGAAACCTTTGTACACGCCAACTTTTAAAATCATATGCTGCCTTGTTGTGTTCGCCATACAGCAAGGCATTGCTTTAAATACGTTTAGATGTAATCGGTTGTGATGCTGTGAGTACAATCACAATTGCGATAAAAGCCAGCGCCAGTGTCAGATACACCACCGCATGCCAGCCGCCATATTGCCAAAACCAGCCGCCAGCAGAACCCACAATACTCGATCCTAAGTAGTAAAAAAGCAAATACAATGCGGTCGCATGGCCTTTGGCTGTCTTTGCTTCTAATCCTACATTACTGCTCGCAATAGAGTGCGCAATAAAATAGCCTGTTGTGATTGCGGCAATCCCCAAAATAATCACAAATAATCCATGGGCAAGCGTCATCAGTGTACCGATTACAATGGCAGAAAAACCGACCAAAAGTGCAATTTTACGACCAAGTCGATCGACTATGGCGCCCGCCCACGACGACGATACCATGCCCAGACTATACGATAAAAAGATCAAGCTAATTTGAGTCTGACTTAAAAGGTACGGGGCCGCCGCAAGACGAAAAGACACATAATTAAACAAGGTCACAAAAATACTGGTGATGAGAAAACCAATCCAGTAAATGCGAAGTAAGCGTGGATTTTGAAGATGATTTTTCCATGCTGAAAGATGAAAACGCAATTGCATGCCTTTACGTGCAATAAAGTTTTGTGAAGTGGGCAATAACCATAAAAAACCGATTGCGCAACATAAACAGATCACCCCAAGTACGCCCAGAGCAGAGCGCCATGAAAATATTTCGGTCAGCAAACCCATTCCAACACGACCCATCATGCCGCCAAAGGCAGTACCCGCAATGTACAATCCCATGGTTTTACCCAAATCGGCCGGATGGATTTCTTCTGCAATCCATGCCATCGCCACCGCAGGCACACCGCCGATCACAAAACCCTGCACGGCTCTGGCGACTAACAGCAAGTGCCAGTCGGGAACCCAGCCCGCAATCACATTCAGTATTGCGGCCAGAGCCATCGAGATAAACATCAAACCTTTACGACCCAAGGCTTGAGAAAATGCGCTGGAAAGCACAATGGAAAAGGCCAAAAACCCGGTGGTCAGAGATAAAGCCAGTGCACTGGTACCGGGGCTGATGTGAAAGGTATGCGTAAATTCAGGCAATAGGGGCTGAACGCAATAAATCATTGAAAAACTGGCAAAGCCTAACAAAAACAATGCAAAACCCGCTTTACGATAAGCAGTCGTACCACGCCTGATAAAATTTGAAGCAGATTCTTGATGAGATTGATCTGTAGAGGTCTGATTTGAGGCAATAGCCGTCCCGGACTCGTTAACAGTGGAACGAATCGACATAACATAACCTGAAATTGATTTTTTAAAAGAGAGGGGGTTTGTTGGCAGTGCTTGCCTAGCTGCCAACACAACAAAGATTAGCAATCTACTGTATATTTGTCTAATATATAAAAATAGGGAACGTCATAGCTTTTATATATGGAACTTCGACATATTCGCTACTTCATCGTGGTCGCAGAAGAAAAAAGTTTTACCAAAGCAGCGCTTCGACTCGGAATTAGTCAACCGCCGCTCAGTATGCAAATTAAAAATCTAGAAGATGAAATTGGAACCGAGTTATTTTATCGCTCTGCTCAAGGCGTAGAACTCACCCCTGCGGGCGAGGCATTTTTGCTGAGCGTGCAGCCGATTCAGCAGCGAGTGAATGATGCGATGCAGTTGGCACAGCAGGTGGCCAATGGTGAGTCAGGACAATTGCGGCTGGGTTTTACAGGCACGTCTATGCTCAATCTGCTTTTGCCCAAAAGTATTCGCTTGTTTCAACAACATTACCCCAAAATCAGGCTTAAACTGGAAGAAGCCAATTCACTGGTACTGATGGATCGCCTGCTCGAAGACCAATTAGATATTGCCTTGGTGCGCCCTCCAGAACATGTTCCCGCTGGGCTCAGTTTACAATTGCTGATGCATGAACCGATGCTGGCTGTATTACCCAGCGGACATCCGCTCGCTCATCAAACCTCGATTGAACTCAACGCACTCAAGCAAGATAATTTTATATTATCACCGCCGTCAATCAGTGCAGGCCTTTTCGATGCCATCACCAATGCCTGTCGTAGCCATGGTTTTGAACCCAAAATTGGTCAGAATGCACCGCAGATTGTCTCGATTGTGTCATTGGTTGCGGCCAATCTAGGCGTATCGTTGGTGCCCGATTCGACCAAACAATTGGGTATTACCGGCGTTAAGTATCTCGATATACAACCGCCAAAGCCAATGGTTAGTCTGGCATTGGCGTATCGTAAAAATACACATTCGCAGCCTGCCATCAACTTTGCCAGTTTAATTCAGTCTTTAAAAATGCAGCACAACCATAATCATCACGACCTCTAAAGACCGAATCACTTGCTTTCAAATAGAGTCGACAAGGGCATCGAAAGTTTTGCCGCCAGATAATCATCGGCATCAATCAGCGCAGGGCCAATTTTTTGCATCCATTCATCATCGGGATGAATGTTGCCGACATCCTGACGCAAGGGCAAAGCAAAAGGCAGTGCGGTAAAGAAGGTCCAGAAGTCGACTTGCGACAAATTACGCACCAATACGTATTCATCCTTATCGGTGCGTTTAATCAGATTTTGCTGTTCAAGCAAATGCACATAACTTGGCCAGCGACCAATTTCGCCGCGCCCTAAAATATCCAATGCTTCAAGATCAGTCACACTTTCGCCCTTTTTCTGTTTCTTATAAAACAGCTCAAGTACATCGAGCAGCATTAACACAGGATGGCGTGTTTGAATTTTTTCAGAATGAAATGCGGTCAGCGCATAGCTGACTTCTACTCCGAGCAACACAATATTCCAAGACAAGAAAATCCAGAGCAGAAAAATAGGAATGGCAGCAAAAGCACCGTAGACCAACTCGTAGCTGGTAAAATTGGACATCAGAAAGCTGAAGATATGTTTGAGTAACTCAAAAATAGTGGCACTAAAACATGCGGCAATAATGGCTGAATACATCGGTACCGTTCGATTTGGAATCGTCCAATACAGAATAAAAAAGCCCAAGATGGTCAAGCCGAAAGAAATGAGCCACAAGATAAAGGCACCGTTAAGTTCATAGCCAGCAAAATTACTGCTCAGAATATTCATCGATGCAACGGTCGATGAAATCACGAAGGCGCTACCCAATATAATGGGTCCAAGTGAAATAATGGTCCAATAGCGCATAAAGCCAATCAGGCCCGTGCGGGTTTCCTGAACGCGCCAGATCCGGTTAAACGCCGTTTCAATGGTACTGAGCATCATCACTGTGGTAATAAACAGGAATAACACCCCAATCACCGTCAAATTACTGGATTTTTCAGTGAATGAATTGAGTAATCGATCGAATGCAATGGTACTTTTCGGCAAAAAATTACTGTAAATCAGCTGTTGCAGTTGCTGACGGGCAGGTTCGAGTGCTTTGATGGAAGAGATGATCACCAAAAAAACGGTCAGCATCGGAACCACCGCAAATAAGGTGGTATAGGTGAGAGAGCCCGCTTGTTCGCGACAACGGTCGGCTTCAAAACGTTTCAACACAAATAAAATGAATTGGAACCATTTTTTCTCATAAAAAGGTAGTTTCTTAAATAGATCTAGCATAAAAATGATGCCCCAATTTTATAATCATGATGTTTCTTCAGTTTCAGTGTTAAAGCTTAGCCAAAAAAGCGCATAAATATCGTATAGTTTTCTTTTTAACAAAGTTTTTAAAAATTATGCAACCGTATGTACTTGTCTTGTATTACAGCAAATATGGCTCGACACAACAAATGGCGCATTTGATTGCCAATGGTATTGAAGCACAGGGCATTGCCACTAAAATTAGAACCGTCCCGAATCTGACCACGACTGTGAGTGAGCTTGAACCTGCGGTGCCAGATACAGGAGATGTCTATTGCACACTTGATGATTTGGCCGGCTGTTCAGGACTGGCAGTGGGTTCACCTACACGCTTTGGGAATATGGCCAGTGAAATGAAATATTTTTGGGACCAGACCACCAGTTTGTGGCTCAATGGTGCCTTGCACGATAAACCTGCATGTGTATTTACTGCATCTGGTTCGATGCATGGCGGTCAGGAAAGTACCTTGCTGAGTATGCTCAATCCACTGTTCCACCATGGCATGATGATTTTAGGGCTTCCCAATTCACTTCCGGCGCTGTCTAACACCAAAACTGGTGGAACGCCATATGGTGCCAGCCATGTCAGTGGGCCACGTCACGATCAAGCGCTCAGCCAAGATGAAAAAACATTGTGTGAAGCGATGGGGAAACGTTTGGCAACGACGGTCAAAAAACTCACACAGCATTAACAGCCTTTACAACTTGATATTCTAAAAAAGCTGCAGGCCTTGTGTTTAGGGCATTGCAGCATGGTGTATTTCGATGAATTATTTTATTTTGGCACTGTATATCTTTAGTATTCTGGTCATGATTGCCACGCCTGGTCCCGTCATGTTACTGGTAGCCAGTACAGGCCTGAAGCAAGGATATCTGGCAGCGTTAAAAACAATATTAGGCACCAATCTGGCCTCACTCATTTTAATCGGTCTTTCTATTTTGATGCTTAAGGGTCTATTTACCGTCAACGCAATTTTGTTTGAAGGTATTAAATTATTAGGATGTCTTTATATTGCCTACTTGGGTATTGAGATTTTAAAGTCTTACCGGCTTGAACCAGTACAAAACCTCACCACCTCGAACGTTCAGGGTGGATTCCAGCGCGGTTTTTTAACGGGAATATCCAATCCTAAGGATATTATTTTCTTTTCCTCATTTTTTCCGCAGTTTATTGGTTTGCACCCTGATCTGAATATTAGCCTGAGTGTATTGGTGGTGGTCTGGATTGCGCTGGATTTTCTGACGTTATCGCTGGTGTATTTGGGCTTTAAGCGTCTATCAGATTCGATATGGAGTACCAAGATACTGGCGATTTGCGGTATGGTTCTATTATTGATTGCAGCGTATGGTCTATATAATTCCCTAACTTGGCTGACTTCATACCAAGCAGGGAACGGATATGCATTATAAAATGCGGTTAAAGCGCGTGCCGCACTTTTCGCAGCGATAATCTTGAAAAATATTTTTATCAATTACAACGCCGGCTTTTTTACCAAAACGATTGCCCAAAAAGCCGCCGGTAATTCCGACACTAATAGCACCAACAAACGTACCAATCGTACCGCCTACAATGACACCGAGTGGTCCTGCCACAGTACCGATTGCGGCGCCCACTGAAGCACCAGAGGCTGCACCGCCGACTGTACCTGCGGCTGCACCAGCCGAAGTTAATAATACGCCGCTGGCTTTTTGTATCATTTGCTGCTCATGATTGCGTTGCTCAATTTCGGTCGAGCCACATTTGGGGCAGATCACTGGGCTATCTTGTTCGTTTGAAGAAGTCTCGGTCATCTATTTTTAGATCCTGTTGGCCGTGCGTAAAAGCTAGGGCGGTAATTGCATTCTAGCGAAATAAAATAATAAAAGTTTAGTAGGCTTGTAAATGGTCAAATCGAATGTTTCAGACATTAAAAAAGCGCCGAAGCGCTTTTTTTGACATTAAAACTCAGTTGTAAATGTCTTATTCTTTCACAAATGTCACAGTGCCGTTTTCGAGCGAGGCAACACGTGCCAAAGACTCAACACGATACCCTTTCTCAAGCAAAAGATCACGACCTGGCTGGAAGGATTTTTCAATTACAATACCCACACCAATAATTTCAGCACTGGCTTGATGGATCAAATCGATAAGACCCAAAGCAGCTTGACCATTGGCCAAAAAGTCATCAATCACCAGAACCTTATCAGTCGAACTGATGTGCTTGTTTGAAATGGCAATGGTGCTTTCAACTTGTTTGGTAAACGAAAATACCTTCGAGCGATAAAGATCATCTTTGAGTGTCAACGATTGATATTTACGCGCAAAAATGACAGGCACTGACAGTTCAAGACCCGCCATCACGGCTGGGGCAATCCCTGATGCTTCAATCGTAACAATTTTGGTGATCCCTGTATCTTTAAATCGCGCAGCAAACTCTTTACCAATCTGTTGCATAAGGACAGGATCGATTTGGTGATTTAAGAACGCATCAACTTTCAACACCTGATCAGATAGAACGATGCCTTCGGTTAAGATTTTCTGTTCTAGTGCGTACACAGGAGAATCCTCTAGGACGGATGCTTTTTCAAGCAAAAGCGTATTTTAAAAAGCATCTGAAAAAATGCAAGCCAAAATCGACAAAAAAGTTGATCACTTAGTCAAAAATGGCTTGTCTTTATAAAGAGAATATTCAGCTGAACGACTAGTTGGTTTTACCGGTATAGCTAGTCAATAATAGCCCATAAGAAGTTTTACCATCGATATGGCTCACTTTTACAGGTAAGTAATCGAGCTTCGGTGCCAACCAGAAAATGGTACTTTTTTCCGCTTTATCATGCTGAATGACCACTTTAATGGTGTTATAGGTACCATAAGGTGTTTTGATCGATTCGGTACCCTGTTTGACAAAACGACGCGTATCAATGCCTTTAGCATCTGCAATCGGATAGGTCGATTTTAAGCCTGAGCCTTGCAAGTCTTCACGAATTTGCAATTCGGCATTGAGTTCATCGAGTACACCTTGTTGCCATGCAAATGAACGCTTTTTATCGTCTTTTTGCGTGTTGATCATTTTACTTGATGGATTAAAGTTAATGTTCATGGTGTTGCTATGCACCAGAATTTTACTGGTACGATTAAATTGCTGCGAGGTAATTTTACCGTTTGACCAGTTAAATTTACTGGTTTCGCTTGCAGATGCAATGGCGCCTGCTTTTGCAGAGAAATTGTAGGTCCAGTTGTTACCACTTTGCTGAGTCAAGCTTCGTGTAGCAGAACCGAGGTTTTTACCGTTGTAGGTAAATTGATAGTTGGCCTGAAATGGACTCATGGCGAGGGTATGTGTAGAGAACCCCGCAAACAACAGGGCACTAGAAAGTCCTGCTGCAAAAGTTAAGGTTTTCGTTACATGATTTGCCATACAGAGATCCTTATCGTTTTTAAAATAAACAAGATTGTACCTGAGAACAATCAATTAAAACCAATCATGATGATGCCACGAGATCATGAAGAAAATGCCAATATTCGATCACGTTCTGTAAAAGAAGCGGATGAAACGGTGTGCTAAGTTGGCGATTTAATCTTCTTTTTGTTTGATGGGCGTGATTTCAGTTTCGGCGATATCGAGTTCTTCATCAATTTCGTCATATTCATCTTCAGATTTGCTAAAGAGAGCCATCAAATTCACATTGCCCATGATGACCAGTTCTGCATCGCGTAATACCGCATGATTCACGTGTACTTTGGCTAATGTTTCAATAATTTTACGATTTTTACCTAGCCAGCGGTTTAAATCCAGATACAGCAAATCATCACGTACTTTAACCACATCAAATTTTTCTAAAATTACACCCAGTGGGTCTTTTTTAAGGACTTTTTGATAGAAAAAGAGCGCTGATTTCACTGCAAATTTCTGAAAGATATTTTTGTATGTGGCTGTGACGATTTGCGTGTCACTAATTTGTTCAAAAACAATCAATTGCAGCTCTTTGTTTAGCTCCATCTGAATGAGTTTTAAGTCGACTGAAAGTGTAGTATGTAAGCCCTTCACATTTAATGTGGCATACAGGCGTAACCAGTCGTTATATAAATCGGCATGCAGATCTTCAAGAATTTCAACATTGTCTGTCACATAGCGTTTAAACGTTGCATTGAGAAAAACCTGAGAGAGTGGAAATTCACGTTCTTCTTCAATGAAGTCTTCAGCTTTACGATAGACTCGCTGAAGCTGTTTAGCAATCGATGACAGAATTGTTGGCATAAAAGCGTTCCAAAATAAAGTTGAACACATTGAAATGATCAGAAATTACAAATCAGAAAATTTGCAAATCACACATTTCAGTTTCAGGAGAAGTCTAATTTTTTTAAATTGAGCGGGTGCGCAATTCCCTTTAAAGTTGATTACATTTGTGCACAAATTACAAGTGTTATGATAACGACTTTTTTCGTCTTACGATGCAATATTTTGTGATCGAGTTAACAATTCAGATATATTTGCTTTATATAAGATCATTTGATCATTCAATGTTTCAATAGGATTTTGCACATAAAAAAAGATGTTGTTTCTTGATCTAGCCATCGAGTGGATCTTTGGGAACATGCACAATCATCATCAATATTTTTTTGGCCAATGGAATAAAAATTAATATAAGCGGATACGCAATTAGCCAAGACAGCATCAAAAAGACCGCATTTGCGGTCATTAAAATGGGGAACAGATCAGCGAACAGTTAATCTTGTTCGAGATACGGATTGGCCAAGCCGAGTTTAGCCAAAATCTCAATTTCAAGTGCCTCCATTTCCTCGGCATCTTCTTCACTTATTTCATGATCATAGCCGAGTAAATGCAAGGTGCCATGTACCAGCATATGCATAAAATGATCATAGGCCGCTTTTTTTTGATCAATGGCTTCTTGCAAAACCACTGGAATACAGATCACCAGATCACCCAGTGGACGCGCATCGAGTAACGGTAAAATATCTTCTGGAAAGTCACTTGGAAAAGACAGCACGTTAGTAGATTTATCTTTACCGCGATACTCGAGGTTGAGGCGATGACTTTCCTCATGATCGACACAGGCAATCCCAATTTCGCAATCCGACTGCACATCGACATGACGCAATGTCATTTCGATGGCTTTTTTAAGCGGAGCTCGTTTCAAAATTAAATCGGGCGATTGCACATCGTCTTGCAAACTAAGATTGAGTTTCAAAATATTACCTTCATAAAAATAGGGGAAAGCATGGCAATCCCCTGATTTAAGTGTGTTGTTAAAATGGGTACAAGAGCTATAACTTAAGCTTCCTGATGCTGAGCATCCGCAGCGGCATCATGTTCACTCATTAAGGCTTCCTGTCGCGCTTTACGTTCAGCGCGTGCTTCAGAACTTAAGCGATTTTGTTCAGAATCCCAGCCTTCATAGGCCTCAACAATCTTCTGAACCAATTGGTGACGGACCACGTCACGCGAGTGAAAACGCGTAATGTGAATTTCTTTAACCGGCTCCAGCACGCGTAAAGCATGTGCCAGACCCGACTGCTGACCGCGAGGCAAATCCACCTGAGTGATGTCGCCAGTGATGACCGCGCGTGAACCAAACCCTAAGCGGGTCAGGAACATTTTCATCTGTTCTGGCGTGGTATTCTGGGCTTCGTCCAGAATAACAAAGGAATGATTCAGTGTACGACCGCGCATATACGCCAGTGGTGCCACCTCAATGACTTGACGTTCGATCAGCTTGGCCACTTTTTCAAAACCGAGCATTTCGTAAAGCGCATCATACAAGGGACGTAAGTACGGATCGATTTTCTGTGCCAGATCGCCCGGCAAGAACCCCAGTTTTTCACCTGCTTCAACTGCAGGTCGAACCAGTAGAATGCGCTGAATTTCATTGCGTTCTAGCATATCGACGGCCGCAGCTACCGCAAGATAGGTTTTACCTGTTCCTGCAGGCCCGATCCCAAACGAAATATCGCTTTGTAAAATGCGCTGCACATAACGTTTTTGATTGGTTCCGCGTGGATTGATACGACCTTTTGGGGTCTGTAACCAGACATTATCAAGACCTGTATGTTCCTGATTTGCATCATCCATCAGTTCTCGATCTGTCTGGCTGCCTTGAATCATAAGGTGCAAAATATCGGCACTGATCTGATCGGAAATTTCAGATTCGTCGTAAAGACGCTGGAGCAGGGACTCAGCTCGCTCGACTGCATCAATGTCACCATCGATGTAGAACGCGTCACCACGATGAGTAATTTGTACATCTAAACGCTGTTCAATCTGCTTCAAATGACCGTTGTATGCACCAAGCATGCTTTTTAAACGGGTCATTGAAACGCCGGGAAAATTAACGGTACGTCGAATCGCTGCAGTCAAAGAATTATCCTTTTTGTAGCCTTTGTTCTAGTACCCTTACATTACGCCACGTCAGGCTCAAGATTCAAGAGCTCACCGTAAACTAAATTTAAAGTTTTAATTTCGGTAATCTCGATTTCTGCAAAACGCCCCACCCATGCTGCATCACCAATAAAAGTGACCATACGGGTATTGTCCGCTGTGCCGAGTAAAAGATTCGGATCTTTATCAGATACTTTTTCAATTAAAACCCGCTGTATTGTGCCTTTCATGGCATCGGTCTTACGGATACTCGATTGTTTGATCCAGTGTTGCACCTTGGCCAATCGCTCTTTTTTCACATCTTCAGAGGTCGTATCTTCAAGCTCGGCAGCCGGTGTTCCCGGGCGTTTTGAGTAAACAAAACTATACGAATGATCAAAATCCAAGTCTTTGATAAACTGATAAGTTTCTTCGAAGTGCTCATCGGTTTCACCCGGAAAGCCAATGATAAAATCACTAGAGAGATGCATATCGGGGCGAACAGCACGTAGCTTGGCAATTTTCTCGATATACACATCAATGGTGTGGTTGCGTTTCATGGCTTGTAATACTGCATTTGAACCACTTTGAACAGGTAAATGCAGGTGCGAGACCATTTGCGGTAAATCACGGTAGCACTGGATAAGATCTTCTGAAAACTCAAGTGGATGCGATGTGGTATAGCGCAAGCGACCTATGCCCGGGATTTCTGAAACGAGTCGTAACAATTCAGGGAAGGTGCAGATCCCGCCGTCGAATGTTTCGCCGCGATAACCGTTTACATTTTGACCAAGGAGCGAGATTTCACGCACGCCTTTTTCGGCCAGACCCGCAATTTCAGCCAGAACGTCGTCGAGTGGGCGCGACACTTCTTCGCCACGCGTATACGGCACTACACAAAACGAACAGTATTTTGAGCAGCCTTCCATAATCGAAACAAATGCTTTAAAGCCCTCAACTCGCGGTTCAGGCAAAAAGTCGAATTTTTCGATATCTGGAAAGGAAATATCCACCAGCTTGATTTTGTCTTTTTTAGGTTTTTCAATCTGATCTTGATACTGATCTAACATCTGTGGCAAACGATGCAAGGTTTGCGGACCAAAGACCATATCGACATATGGCGCGCGTTTTTGAATATTGTCGCCTTCTTGAGAGGCTACGCAGCCACCCACGCCAATAATCAGCTCTGGATTTTTATCTTTTAGCTTGCGCCAGCGCCCCAATTCACTAAATACTTTTTCCTGCGCTTTTTCACGAATCGAACAGGTGTTCATTAGCAAAATGTCGGCTTCTTTGGGATCTTGCGTCAACACATAACCGTGAGAGTCGCCGAGAAGATCTGCCATACGGTGACTGTCATACTCATTCATCTGACACCCTTGAGTTTCAATATACAGTTTTTTAATTGAAACATCAGGGGTGTGCGTTGGCTGGGTAACAGTGTTTTCTGAGGCAGCTTTGGCACCATTTGGAATGAAGGTTTGAACCGTCATGTAGGCTCCTAAAACAAACGGGATAACGCACGTATTTTAACTACGCACTTTGAAAGGCCGCAATTGTAGCAGTAATTGCACAAAAGATAGCAAATTAAATCGGGCACAATGCGTATTGATTTTCCAGTTAAAATATAATCATGATTAATTTTGGTGAATCAGAAGGTTACATAACACAACAGTAGGATGCATGAAGAATAATTACACTAGCACTGCATACCGAATGTTGGGGTTTGGAAAAAAGCATCTATGGCATGGAATAAAAACAGCAAATCATTACTTGCAACGCTTCTAAATCGCCGGCTGATTCGCTTGAGTATGCTCGGAAGTTTGGCTACGTTGTCAGGCTCTACCGTTTTTGCTGCCGAAGAACAGTTTAACGATGCGCTCCGTGCCGCCAGTGCTGGCGACACCGTACTCTTAGAGCAGTATCAGTTGTCCATGCAAAATGATGTTCTGGGTTACTACCCCGAGTACTGGAAACTCAATACCAATCTGGTGTTACAACCACCCGCGAATATTGTTGCTTTTGCCCAGCGCTATCCACAGTCTGCCATGGCAGAAAAGCTTTCTGCAGATTATGTCGAAGAAAAAGTCAAACTTGGCGACTATGTTAGTCCGCAAAGTGTGGTGCCGTATGTGACCAATCCTGATCGCGCGGAAAGCTGTGCGCTGGCACAAGTACGTGCCAAAGCGGGCGATGATCTGGTTTTTGCCGAATACAAAGATGTCTGGCTCACGACAAATACCCAGCCAGATTTATGTAACGGTTTGGGGCGTATGATGCTTTCAAGTCCACTGATGACCACTCAGGATAAAAAACAGCGTTTGTGGGGGCAGTTGCGTGCGGGTCAGTCCGGGTTGGCGCTCAGTACTGCACAGACCATTGGCGTGAATTTATCTTTAGCGCAGCTCAATCAGATTCAGGCGGCACCACAGAACTATTTATGGTCGGCACCTAAAAACAACGATGCCGATTATGCTTATCTCATTTATGCAACAGGCCGTTTGGCAGATACTGATCTAAACGGTGCGCTGGCTTCGGTTCGACGTAATGCCGAAGGCACACCAGCAGACGTTCAGAAATATCTTTATCGCACTGTCGCCTATATTGGCGGCACCACGGTGATGAAAAATAACTTTAACCGTGATGTGTTGACCTTGTTTGACATGAGTTACGGTTACCCGTTTAGCCCAGAAGAAGCCGAAATTTACGCACGACAGGCAATTCGTTTTGGGGCTTGGGAAAGTGTGATTCGCGCGATTGATAGTATGTCGGTGGCGCAAAAGCAAGAAGATCGCTGGCAATACTGGCTTGCACGCGCCTCTGAGCAGCGCAATGATGCAAATGCCAAGGCAACAGCCCAGCAAATCTATCGTAAGCTGGCGCAATCTGGCGATGACTATCACAATTTGCTTGCCAAAGACCGTTTGGGTGAGCGCTACAGTAATATTCCGCCGTATGCGCAAGCCACCGCCAGCGACCTCGATCGTTTACGCCGAGATATTCATTTTAATCGTGCATTTACACTGCGCCGTATCAATGCACCAGACAATTATGTCAATCGTGAGTGGAACTGGGCTGTTCGTCAGGCGTATTTGCGTAACGACGATGGTTTATTGCTTGCAGCTGCACAGCGTGCCCAAGAAATGGGCTGGTATGATCGTGCGATTTATGCCGCAGACCGTACAGTAAGCAAGCACAATTATGGTTATCGTTATATTATGCCGCATCAGGTGACGGTGGTGAACCATAGCCAAAATGCAGGTATTGATCCGGCGTGGGCATACGGTTTAATGCGTCAGGAAAGCCGCTTTGTGATTTCTGCGCGTTCTCATGTTGGTGCAGGAGGCTTGATGCAGATCATGCCTGATACCGCCAAACTGGTTGCGCGTCAGATGGGAGAAACCTACAATCCGGCGGCCTTAACCGATATGAATACCAATATTCGATATGGTACCTTTTACTTGTCCATGATTCAGAATCAGCTGAGTGGCAATGCCGTTTTAGCGACGGCAGGCTATAATGCAGGCCCGAATCGGGCACGACGTTGGCAACCGGATACCCAAACGATTGCAGCAGATCAATACACAGAAAGTATTCCGTTAACCGAAACACGTGACTATGTAAAACATGTGATGACCAATGCATCGCACTATGGTGTTCTGTTGGGGCAAGGTGCGCAATCTTTGCAACAGCGAATGCGTGCTATTCCAGTACGAAGTACACCTTAATCGGGTTTTCCTTGAAATAACGTTAAGTTTTGATTCGATGAAAAAAACAAGTTTTGTATCCAAATATTTGGCAGGGTTGATAGGCGCATGTTTATGGGTCTATGTACTTATCGTCACACCACAGGTCCACGCCGATTCTGGTCGATTACAAGGCTATGTCATGCAAATTGAAATGACACCCGCAGTCTGCTCAATAGATGCATCCAAACGTAAACAGCGCAAGTGTCTCGAAGGTTATTCTCTTACAGTGATGGGCCTGATTCCAGAAACAGGCAATATTACCGAATGTAAAACCAATTCATCGGCCATGCTCTCTCCGATACAAACCAGTGTAGTGGCCCGTTTGATGCCAGACGAGAGTGCTCGTACGCAACTCTGGCGAGGAGTTGGCGGATGTGTGCCTATGAATGCCAGCCAATATTTCCGAACGATTGTTAACTTTGCAGATCGTTTGAAAATTCCATCTGAGCTGACTGGTCCCACCACTAAAGATGTGCAGAAAAATACCATTCGACAGCAGTTTTTAAGACTTAATCCATCGCTTCCCGCCAGTGGCATTAAATTTACCTGCCAAAGCTCGCGCTCTAAACCCATTCTGACCGAGGTTCAGGTGTGTTATCAGGTCAGCGGTGCTTATACGCAGTGTGCCAGTCATGTGGTGTCGAGTTGCCCAGAAGAATTTACCATTAAAGGTAGTTATTAGACCTTGGTCCAAAGCCTTGTTATTTTATTCATATTTCCTATCATACTTTTGTTGAAATCCATTCTCTTTTACATGCAACTGTTGTGGGTTTGGAGTACAATCTTTGCCGTTTATGATTATTAGATTAAATGGACGAACTGTTTAATCATCTTAACGATCCTCAATTGGAGATAATTACATGAAGCAACCCGTTCGCGTTGCCGTTACTGGCGCTGCAGGTCAAATTGGTTACAGCTTATTATTCCGCATCGCAAGCGGCGAAATGTTAGGGAAAGACCAACCAGTTATTTTGCAATTGCTTGAAATTCCAGTTGAGAAAGCTCAACAAGCGCTAAAAGGCGTAATGATGGAACTTGACGACTGTGCATTCCCATTATTGGCGGGTATGATCGGTACAGATGATCCAAAAGTTGCATTTAAAGATGCAGACTATGCATTGTTAGTGGGTTCACGTCCACGTGGTCCAGGTATGGAGCGTGCTGACCTTCTTAAAGTGAATGGCGAGATTTTCATCGGTCAAGGTCAAGCGCTGAATGAAGTTGCTAGCCGTGACGTAAAGGTATTGGTTGTAGGTAACCCTGCGAACACCAATGCGTACATCGCAATGAAATCTGCTCCAGATCTTCCAGCGAAAAACTTTACTGCCATGCTACGTCTTGACCACAACCGTGCCTTGACTCAGCTTGCGCAAAAAGCGGGCGTTGCTGTATCTGACATCGAAAACATGACAGTATGGGGCAACCACTCACCAACCATGTATGCAGACTATCGTTTTGCAACTGCAAATGGTGAAAGCCTAAAAGACAAGATCAACGATGCGGCTTGGAACAAAGACGTGTTCCTTCCAACAGTAGGTAAACGTGGCGCTGCGATCATCGAAGCACGTGGTTTATCATCTGCTGCATCTGCTGCAAACGCAGCGATCGATCACATGCGTGATTGGGCGTTGGGTACAAACGGCAAATGGGTGACGATGGGTATTCCATCTGACGGTTCATACGGTATTCCAGAAGGCGTAATGTTTGGTTTCCCTGTGACGTGTGAAAATGGCGAATACAAAATTGTTCAAGGTCTTGAAATCGACGAGTTCAGCCGTGAACGCATCAACTTCACGTTGAATGAACTTGAAGAAGAGCGCGCTGCAATTGCAGACATGGTGAAATAATTCACCCTCGCATAAAAAAAGCACTTCTTATGAAGTGCTTTTTTTATGCTCATACAAACACTCACAAGAACACACACCGCTCAAACGGAAAACTCAAATCATATTGTTTATATTGAATATATAACAATATGATTTAAAAGAGGATGTCAGCATGTTTGAGTCACAACCTACATTAGAACTACTGTTTGAACAATTGGGCTTGGAAGCAACCCCGGAGGCTATCGAGCAATTTATCCAAACTCACCAGATTGCTGCTGAAACTAAACTTCATGAGGCCGAATTCTGGTCGGCTGGACAACGCCAGTTTCTAGAGAGTCACTGGGAAAAAGATGATGAATGGGCCATTGTGGTCGATGAGCTCAATCAACAATTGCATGTTGAGGCGCATTCATCTTAAGTTATAGTCTCAGCTCGAAGCTGGAAATTGATTAGTGAGTTTTTGAATGTATCAAAGCTTTGAACCAATCAAGCGAACGTACTGAATTAAATGCACTATGCTGTTGCAGCAATTCAAGATCCAGCTGTTCACTCTTTATGTATTTGTCGAGCCAGTGGCGTGTGAAGGCCAGCTCTTTTTTGACTATAGACGCATAAGCCAAAAAGAAATACACGTCACCATGATTTAAATGTGCGAGCGGCTTTAAAATTTGCTGGGTAATGAGCGCAAATTTGTTGTCTTGGCTTAATTCAAAATAAACCATATAGGCTTTTGCCAGTTGCAACGACAGGTCGATATACATCGACATCGGCATTTCCTCAAACTCCACGCGTGACTGCTCTAAAATGGCAATCGCTTCGTGTAAAAAATGCAGTCGCTCTTGGCGATTATGACTTAAAGTGACCAGTTGTAGTCGCAGATCACCTCGCTCCAATGCAAGCTCAGGAGAGTTGCCGTCAAGATAACGCTGATCCGTTTCTCCAATTCGTTCTACAATCATTTTGCTTGTATCAGACATATATTGATCCTCGAGATTCTTATGACATTAATGAGGGTAGATTTATCGTTTAAAAGACCCAAGGTAATATTGGTGATCGATATGATCTCAGCTTGACCAAGCGCTACTTGCACTTCGCAGCCAAGCGGTAATGGATAATCGCTGCTGATGAGACATTAAAACCTCATGCAACAAGTCACTTTGAAAGATTACTAAGCGATTAGGTCGTGGCTGAATGATATGCCACTCGCCATTTTTATCTTCAAGACGAAGTTGTCCACCCCAACTGTCTTGCCATGTTTGATGTAAATAATAGACGCTTGAAATCACGCGATGATTTTTTTGCTGCGGGTTGTCTCGGTGCAGCGCATAAAATTCACCAGCATTGTAGCGTGCGTAGTGCGCTTCAATATTTTGTATTCCAGTATAAAAAGCGCGATTAATCTCTTGTCCTAAAGCGTGTAATACATCGATGTGTTGTTGTGCGATAGGAAGCTGATCATCAATCCATAAAATATGATCACTACGAATCTGGCTCACCACGCCATTTTGAATCTGTGCTTCACGAAACGCATTCAAATGCTGAGTGCATTCGTTGGTTAGTTTTTGCATCAAGCTCAATGGATGCAACTGATCGATCAGACTAAAGCCTTTAAAATTAAGATCATCGAGCACACGATCCAGGTCAAATTCACAATTTGAATACTCGGGTTGCATACATTCTCAAAACTAAAAATCAATACTCTGAAGTATTCTAAAACATCCGATCGACACGTAAGTAAGTTTTTTCATGCTAATATAGCCGCTGATTTGAGGAATTATTTGAAAGATGAATTATCGTCACCATTTTCATGCGGGCAACTTTGCGGATGTAATGAAGCATGTGCTCCTGCTACAACTTTTGACAAAATTAAATGCCAAAGATAAGCCATATCGATATATCGATACGCATGGTGGGGCGGGAAAATACGACTTGTCACTTGCACCTGCGCAGAAGTCGGGTGAGTTTCTAACCGGTATTCATCGTCTGGTTCAATTGGGCGACATGGAAAAGCGTCAAGCACCTGAAGGCGTTCAGCAGTATCTAAAACTCGTTGAAGCACTTCGCGCTGAAGAAGGGCGGGGAACATATCCGGGTTCGCCTTGGTTTGCACTTCAAGGTATGCGCGAGACTGATAAAGCCACTGTATTTGAAATGCAGCGTGATGTTTTTCAGCAGTTACGTGACAACATTCGTGACAAGCGTGCTGGCTTACATGAGCGCGACGCTTACGAAGGCTTGCTTGCGGTGATTCCACCCAAAGAAAAACGTGGCTTGGTGATGATTGATCCACCTTACGAGCTAGAGCGTAAAGACTTTCCGCAGTTGGTCGAGCTGTTGTGTGAAGCCTACAAAAAATGGCCGACAGGCGTTTTTGCGGTATGGTATCCAATCAAAGACCGCGCCATGATTGATCGTTTTGAAAAGAAAATGATGAAAACCGGCATTCGTCGTCAATTGATTTGCGAAATTTGCGTATGGCCTGACGATACACCGGTCGGTTTAAATGGATGTGGATTATTGGTGATCAACCCACCTTGGCAGTTCTCAGAGCAAGCGGATCAAGCATTACAGTGGTTATTTCCACATTTGCGTATGCAAGAGACAGGTGGACACGCGGCAGTGCGCTGGTTGGTTGGCGAATAATACGCGGCATCTAAGCGAGAGGATTCTTGGGAATACATAACAATGACAAATACACCAAAACTTGAAAATGACTCCAAGTCAGACGAGCATGGATTTGACGGCATCACTTTTGAAGTGGTCGAAGAAGAGCACACCAATGAAGGTCAGAAAGTTAAACGCCGTGGCATTTATCTCTGGCCCAATTTGATTACCACGGCAGCATTGCTGTCGGGGTTTTATTCGATCATTGCAAGTTTTAATGGCGATTTTGTTCACGCAGTGTATGCCATTTTCCTGGCAGCATTGCTCGATGGTCTAGACGGACGAGTGGCGCGTGCGATTGGTGCGCAAAGTGCTTTTGGTGAACAATACGATTCTTTATCCGACTTACTGGCTTTTGGTGTTGCACCAGCAATGCTGATGTACAGTTGGAGTCTGCATGATTTGGGTCGAATTGGACTGGCCTGTTGTTTTATTTATACAGCATGTGCCGCATTTCGTCTGGCACGCTTCAACGTTCAAATTGGTGTAGTCGATAAACGTTATTTTATTGGTATTGCCAGTCCTCTAGCGGCTATTCTTGTGATTTCATTGGTTTGGGTCAGTCGTGATTATCCGTTTATCTTTGATGTGCGAGATATCGCCGTTCAAATCGGATATGCGGTTTATATGGTTGTTGTGGCCTTGCTCATGATCTCGAATATTAAATATTATTCGTTTAAAGAAATGGATCGTAAACGCGTTCCATTTGCCGTGATGTTGCCAGTGGTGCTAATTTTTGCAGCAATCACGTATAATATTCCTATGGGTATTTTAGTGGTATCACTGGTTTATGCATTATCTGGTTTTGTGACCACTTTATTTGCTCGAAAACAGGCTTCAGTCACCAAGACATAAATTCGAAGTGAGGTTGAGTATGCAGATGTTGATGACACCATTTAATCCATCGATGCAACTGAGTCCTCACTCCCGACAACGGACCTTGGCATATCATCCGCCCAAAGGGCGTTTTAAGTTGATTTATCAGGGTCTGATTTTGCCGGGCTTACCCGCACCGCTACACTACATCAATTTCATGAGCCTGATCGGTCAGGCGAAAATTCCGATTTTATACAATAAAAATATTCTCAAACACAAAGCGTTAGATACCGCATCGGTTTTTGTCAGTTCGAGTCCGCATCTGGCAGGCCAACTCAAATCCTATTCCATTTCAGAACAATGTCATTTCAGATCTGACGCATTTAATTTTGATCAGCAAGACGTTATTCAAGGCTATTTTCCAGATTTTCACTTTAAACGAACCGACTCTGCTTTAAGTGTAGATTTGAAAGTACATACTGTTAATGTACTGTCACACTACACTCCTTTAAAGTGGGGCGTGTTTGAACACTGGTCGCTTTTGTGCTGGTGTCAAGGGCGCGTGATGTTTGAAAATCACTGCTATGAAGTGCAGGGCATGGGGAGTTTTGAATATGCACGCTCTGCGCATTTGCCTTATATGCCCGTTTGTTTCTTTACTCATCATGTTTTAAATTTGACTGATCAGTTACAGGTACTTTTGACTCAAGTACGCAATCAATGGAACCAGATTATTTATTCACGCGCCGATTTACGGAATTTGGATGGCCGTGTAGAAAGCTATAAAGACAATGTGTTTTTTCAGATACAGCGTGTCTATCCAAAAGTGACGACCCCCAATTTTAAAGAAATGTATTTGCCGCGTGAGTTCTTATGGCAGGTATATGTGAAAGACTGTTTGTTATTAGAGGTCAAAGGAAAGAGTCGAGGCGATTTTAAATTCGGTTTGGCAGCAGGTTATGCCGGAAGCTTTCAATTCAATGCGATTTATAACAATCAACATTACAAGGGCGAAGCTGGGTATATCGAATACATCGATATGCGGCCGTTACACTGGCAAGAAAAAGATCAAAGTGCATTATTAGAGCTTAAAAACACTGAAATTCAGCCTTGTATACTAAAAAAAGATTAAAAATAAACCGAAAATCATAATTTCGAACAAAAACTGTTCGCTTGAAAAAAAAGAAAGGCGAAAGGGGTTGTAAAGGAATGGAGATGGTGTAGAATGCACATCCATCGGCGGTGATGCAGATAGAAACTTGTTGAAAAACAGTAACTTGGCTTGAGTGGTTGGGTTATGGGTTTGAAGATAAAGTTTTAAAAATATCGAAATTGCCTGTTGACTTTGAAGAGATTTAGAGTAACATAGCCGACCTAGCTTGATGATGACGAATCATCGAGAAGATCATTAAGAGAATAGAAGAACAACTTGTGTGGATTTTTACTGGTTGATTAATCGATATATATTATCATTAATTGA